>JAEXKM010000015.1 GCA_023445705.1 Pseudomonadota bacterium | reverse complement strand
GATCACCCCAGTAATAGGCGACCTTCGAGAGGCCGAGCGTACCAGCCACCGCGCCGGCGCGCGCCACGGTTTGAACTCGGCTCAGAAATTTCATCGCTTGGGGGTTTTCGATCATCTCCGGCGTCGTCGCTTCCAGCAGGACGAGCCCGGCGACGTGGTCCGGATGGCGGCCGGCATAGAGCCTGACGTGTTGCCCGGCCATCGAGTGCGCCATGAAGATGTATGGGCCAGGCTCGCCCGAGGCGGCGATCAGCTTCTGAAGATCGGTGGCGATGGCGTTGCTGTCTCGCGGCGTCGGGCCGGGATCGGAAAAGCCCATGCCCGCGCGATCATAGGCGCATGAGCGCAAACCCTTCTCCGCGAGGCGCTGTTGAATTGCGGAGAAGTCGGCGGCGAGTCCCCAGGCGCCAGCCTCCATCCAAATCACCGGCTTGTCCGACTGGGGCCCGTGGCAGACCAGGCGCAGCTTGCGGCCGCCTATGTCGATGAATCGGCCGCTGGGCTCGAAAGGCCCGGCCAGGGCGACCAGCACCAGACCCGCGCCGATCCAGAGTACGAGCAGGGCTGCGAGGCTGAGCAGAATGGTCTTGAGCATGGGGTCCCCGGCGCGCGCCTCGAGGGGGGATATCTAGCACGCGCCGGGGAGAGCGCTATTCAGTGTAGCGCTTACGGAGCGCGGCGATGTCGGCCGCGGAAACACCAAGTTCCTTATCGAGATAGCCTTCCACCGATCCGTATTCGGCCGCCAAGGCGTCGAGGGTGGCTTCGATGTACGCCGGCTCGGTGCGCATCAGCACTTGAAGGACTTCCGGCGGCATCTTGGCGAGCGAGGCCATCGCGGGGTCATCCGCCTTGGCCGCCTGCTGACGCATGGTCGACTGCTGATACTTTTCGCTCATGGCGTAGTCCGAGACGACGATGCTGCGTGGAACGCCAAGAGCGGTGAGGATCAGGGCGGAGGCGACGCCGGTGCGGTCCTTGCCGGCAGTGCAGTGAACCAGCATCGGGGTCTCGCCGGTCTTCATCCGGGCGAACATCGCCTTGTATTCGGCCGCATAGACCTTCGGGGTCTGGCGGTAGAAGGCGATGAAGTTCTCGCGAACCTTTGCAGCCGAGGGTTGGCCGTCGCCGATCAATGCGCCCGCATCGAAGTCGAGATTGGCCTTCGGCGAATTCAGGAAGGCCGGCGGTCGGCCTTGCCACTTGGTCGGTTGGGCGACGCGCTCCTGGTCGGTCCGCAGGTCGCAGACCATCCGGATGCCGAGACCGTCGACCGTCTTGTAGTCCTGGGCGGTGAGTCCCGAGAGGGCGTTTGAGCGGAAGATCTGGCCCCATTTCACCCGGTGACCGTCGGCAGCGGGGTAACCACCTACATCGCGGAAGTTGCTGGCGCCCGACAGTGGGATGACGCGGGTCGCGATGCGGACCCCTTCCTTGGCGTCGTCGGCGCGGACGTAAAAATAAGGCCGGACGCCAGCGCCGAGCGGATCGCGGAAGCTCTCCTGGCCGTCGGTGTCGTTGTCAGCGAGCTTCTTCATTTTCGCCGGCGGGGCGAGCGGATCGGCGGAAACGTAGACGTCGACCGGAGCGCCCGGCTTGGCTGTCGACCAGCTGACGTCATAAGCGCCGGCGTTCCAGCGGACGTCGGCCGCAGTGACCGCGGGCGGCGGCGCTGCTGCGGTCAGCAGCGGGAGGGCGAGCAGGGGAAGGAAGATGCGCTTCATGGCGTTGTCCTCGAAAATCAGAAGTTGAAGCGCAGGCCGGCCATGTAGCGGCGGCCGACGCCCTCGGTTTCGATCGGGCGGGAGGGCGAGCCCTGGTAGCGCTTGCCGATCTCATCGGTGAGGTTGTTGGCGTCGAAGTAGAGCGTCAGGCCATCGCGGACCTGGTAGCGGACCGAGAGATCGACCTGTTCGGTGGCGGACCAGAACGTGTCGCTGCCGGCGTCGGGGCTAGGCTCGTCAAGCCAGTCGTCGCGCCACTGGTAGCTGAGCCGGACCGACCAGCCGTAGTTTTCGTAGAAGAGCGAAGCGTTGCCGAGCATGTCGGACATGCCGGGGAAGCGCGACGTACGGCCGTCCGGCGTCTTGAAGTCTCCGTCGAGGAAGGTGAGGTTGCCCTGGAACCCGAAGCCGTCGAGGGGCGCCGGCAGGAACCGCCACTGCTGCATGTAGGCAAGTTCGATGCCGGAGAGGTTACCGTCCGAGCCATTGAGGGTGGTGGAGTAGGTGTAGCCGGTCCGATTCCGGCCGGGCACGTCGTAGCGATCGTCCTGAACGATGGCGGTCGCATCGTAGAGCACGTTGTCGACGCTGCGATAGAAGGCCGAGACGGAGGCCACCCCGGCTCCCGGGAGGTACCATTCGATCGCCGCATCCACGCCCCAGGCCTTTTCCGGCTTCAGGTCCGGATTGCCGCCTGACACCGTCTCAGCGACGTCGTCGATGGCGACGCTGGTGCGAAGCTCACCGAACGACGGACGGGCGATGCCGGAAATGAAGGCCAGGCGCGCCTGGATGTTGTCTGTCACCTCGTAGTTGATGTGCAGGCTCGGGAAGACGTCGGTGTATTCCTGGGTGGCGGTGACGGGCGTCAGCACGCCGCCGGCGGCGGCGTAGCCCGAGCTTTCCAGTTCCACATGCTCGACGCGCAGGCCGGCCAGGATTTCAAGGCGTTCCCACTTCCACTTGTTCTGGACATAGCCGGCGAGAATGTCCTCGCTGACATCGAAGCGGTCCTGCGGCTGGGTGATCTTGCTTGGGTCGTAGATCCCCTTGGCTTGCGCCACCGCCAGCATTTCATCGAGCTTGGCGCGCAGGCCGATGTTCTCCATCGTCCTCACGCCCCAGCTGCGCTGGAAGTCGGAGTCCCACTGAAAGCGCTCGATGTGCGGGTCGGCGCTCCAGGCTACGCCCGTCTGGGAGCTCAAGGTCGGAATGCGCGGGTCGGCCGCCGAGAGCAGCGGCGTCGCGCCGGGCACGCCCGAGAAAGTCGCTCCATCGGCCTTGCGCGTGTCGTACTTCACGCCGGCCTTGAAGCTCGCGTCGGCGCCGAAGGATTCCCAGGCGCGCGCCACGTCGACCTGGCCGGTCCAGGAGTCCGTGTTGGTTTCGGTCGTGATAGGGATCAGCAGGTCGAGCGTCGAGCCGGTCTGTGGCAGGTCGCTGAGCGCCGCGCCGCGGGTGAAGGAGGCGCCAGGGATCGAGCGGTAGATCGACAGGTCCGGAATGCCGCTCGTCGCGCCTGTATAGGCCAGCGACAGGCGGCTGGTCGCCGCCACGAACTGCTGCTGGATCAGAGGCAGGTTCATTCCAGCGTCGGTGTGGGTGTAGTTCAGGCGCCAATTGACGTCGAAGTCGCCGATCGTGTGATCGCCGCCGATCGTGTTGGCGAAGGTGTCGTCGTAATAGCGGCCGTACTCAAAGCTCGAGGTGTAGCCTGCGCCGTCGACGAACCCCGCGTCAGGGCCCCGGTTGGCGGCAGACTGGGTCAGGGCGCGCGAGAGCTGGAAGTCGTACTGGTTACGCTGCTCGCGGTCGATGAACTCCGAATAGAGGCTGCTGGCGAAGATGCGGTCGCCGTTGTCGAACCGGTATTCGACCCCAAGCTGACCCGCGTTGTTCTCCCGCTGGAGCTGGTAAGAGCGGAACGAGAAGTCGTCGGGGGTATTCAGATCGCCGTCGCGATCCCAGGTGATCTCGCGGTTGTCGGTCGTCTGGTTGCGGCGATAGTGCGCCAGAGCCGCGGTCACTCCGAACTTGTCGTTGGACCACGAGAGCCGCACCGATCCTTGGCGTTGAGGACCGCCGCCCAGCTCCATCTCGCCCCAGCCGGCGTCGCCCGACACATGGAAGCCGGCTTGGTCGAAGGGGGACGCGGTGACGATGTTGATCCGCCCGGCGAGCGCTTCGGCCGGCTGGTCGGGGCTCAGCGTCTTGTTGATCTCCAGGGTCTGGATCACGACCGCTGGCACGGAGTCGAAGCGGAACAGGCGCTCTTCCGCGCCCAGCACGTTCATTCCGTCGACGGACACCACGGTCCAGCGCTCCGGCGCGCCGCGCAACTGGACGTAGCGCTCCTGGCCCTGGTCGCGCTCGATCGCGACGCCTGGGATGCGGGATAGCGCCGCCGCCGCCGACTGGTCGGGGAAGCGGCCGATGGCGTCGGCCGCCACCACGTTGACGATGGTGTCGGCGGCCCGCTGTTGGGCGATCGCAGCGGCCTGGGCGTCGAGGATCGGACGGGCCACCACGACGACTTCGTCGACTGCCGCGCCCGCGTCTCCGGCTAGGACGACGTCCACCGGCGCGCCGCCGGCCTGGGCCGTCACCGTTCGTTCGGGATAGCCGGGATAGGTGATCACGAGCTGGTGCGAGCCGGGCGGCAGCGCGAGTTCGAAGCGGCCATTGCGGTCGGTGACCGTGCTGCGCTTCAGCGCCGGCGCCTTGACCTCAGCGGCGATCAGGTGGCCGCCCTTGGCGTCCAGGACGCGGCCGGTGGCGAATGCGGTGATGGCGGCGGCCGGACCCGCGTCGGCTTCCGCAGCAGCGGCGGGCAGGGCTGGCGCGAGCGCGAAGGCGGTCGTGGCGAGTAAGGCTCTGGCGAGCGTGGAGTGTCTGAGCATGGCGTCCCCCGGGGTGTCGATGCGGGGCGGCCGATACCAAGTCGAACGGATGTACAGCGTGAAAGTTTGCGCAAACTTTCACGACGATGTAGTGAAAATGGCCAATATTGGCATACAAATCAGCTAATTGATCCTTGTTCCGTCGAGCGGCTTGGCCCACCTCAGGGGTAAGGTCGAACGTATGTATACCGGCGCGCAGCACGAAGTTCCGCTATGAGTGACCGATGGCTTTGCTTGCTGACTCGCCCCACGAAACCGCCGAACGGTTGATCGCCGCGGGCGTCGAGATAGCGCGCGAGGAAGGGCTTGCCGCCGTTACGGCCAGGTCGCTTGCCGTGCGGACGGGCGCGAGCCCGTCGGCTCTCAACTACCACCTCGGTGGACGGGAAGCCCTGGTCGGGCACATCGCTAGCCACGCCTTGGCCGCCGCGGCCGATTGGCGCGCGGTTCGGCGGGGCGAACTGGGGGATGAGACCGGGGCCCCCGTATGGCTGTCGGCGGTTGGCGGCATGGCGGCGATCGTGGGCGATCGCGTCTCGGCCTTTCGGACATGGAGCCTGCTCTTCTCCGAGTTGGAGATGGAAGCCGAGGCGAAGCAAGACGGCGTGCTGGCGCACAAGTTGGCGGACGAGGCCCGTGCGACAACCACCTTTTGGTCGGAGGCCGCGGGCCTGCTCGGCGAATCGCCTGAGATGGCGGAGATCTGGGCCGATCTCTGCGACGGGCTGGTGCAACTCCTGCTGGGCGATGAGGCCGCCGCCGCCAAGACGCCCTGGATTATCGACGCGGCGGATCGGACGCACGCGCGGCTGCGCCGAGCCCCGATCGCCCCGCTCGTCGAGCGTAGTATCGATACGTTGGAGCGTCTGACCGCGCCGCGCCCGACCAGCGAAGGCGCGAACCGGTTGATCGACGCCGCCCTTCGCGTCATCGCCGACAAGGGCGCTGAAAGGCTGACTCTACGCGAAGTCGCCGCGGCCGCAGGTCTCTCGCTGGCGGCCACCACATACTTCTTCAAGAGCAAGGCGGGGCTGGTCAGCGCGGCGTTCCACGAATTGCACCGCCAAGTGCGCGAGCAGGCCTTGGCGGAAGCCGACAACGCCGGCCGAACCATGCTGCGGAGCGCGCTGGAAGACGAGGACGAGACAAGGTCCTGGCGGGTTCGCGCCATGGAAGCGCTTCAGATGAGCTCGGCGCGGGATCGAAGCCTGGCGCCATTGGCCCGCGAATTCCGGGCGACGCGAGGGACGACCTCGATCAGGTGGTTACGGGCCATGGGCCTCGAGGTCGATCGGCTGGACGCATTTGTCTATTCGACCGCGATGAGCGGCGTCGTCCATCGGACCCGTTTCGCCTCCGCCACTGACCGACGCGAGGCCGTGGCGAAGGCGGAGAAGCGGCTGCTCGGCGAGCTTTTCGGCGTCAGGACTTCACCTTGACGTAGCTGCCGGGCGCGTCCTCAAGGGGTGGAAGTTTTCCCTTGGCCGGGTCGCGCGCCGGGACGAGCTTTCCCGACTTCGCTTTCAGCCACTCAGCCCAGTGCGGCCACCATGATCCAGGCGCCTCAACCGCGCCTTCCATCCACTGCTCCACCGAGGCGGGGAGCTGGGTGTTCGTCCAGTGCTGATACTTCTTAGCAACGGGTGCGTTGATGACGCCGGCAATGTGACCGGAGCCTGCAAGCGTGAACGTCACGGGCCCGCCAAACAGCCGGGCGCCGCGATACACGGAGCGGGCAGGGGCGATGTGGTCCTCTTTCGAGGACTGCACGTAGATCGGAATCTTCACGTCCCCGAGGTCGAGCTTGACGTTGTCCAGAGTCAGCTCGCCCCTCGCCAGCGCGTTGTCGCCGTAGAATTTGCGCAGATAGAACAGGTGCAGGGCCTTGGGCATCCGCGTCTGGTCGGAATTCCAGAACAGCAGGTCGAAGGGCTTGGGCTCCTTGCCGAGCAGGTAGTTGTTCACGAAGAACGACCAGATCAGGTCGTTGGCGCGCAGGGCGTTGAAGGTCTCGGCCATTGCCTGGCCAGACAGCACGCCGCCCGCGGCGTCCATCTGCTGCTCCAGGTCGCTCAGCCAGTCCTCGTTGGTGAACAGCAGTAGGTCGCCGGCCTCGGCGAAGTCCTGCTGGGCCGCGAAGAACGTCGCCGACGAGATGCGCTCGTCCTTGGCTGCGGCCATGTGGGCGAGCGTCGCCGACAGCAGCGTGCCGCCGATGCAGTAGCCGACGGTGTTGACCCGATCGACTTCGGCCTGGCGCATCGCCGCGTCGGTGGCCGCGTAGATACCCTCGTGCATGTAGTCTTCGAAGGTCTTGCCGGCCAGTTGGACGTCGGGATTCACCCAGGAGGCGACGAACACCGTGAAGCCCTGGTCGGTGAGCCAACGGATCATCGAATTTTCGGGTCGCAGGTCGAGGATGTAGAACTTGTTGATCCAGGGCGGGAAGATCAGCAGCGGGATCTCGTAGACCTGCTCAGTCGTGGGCGTGAACTGCAGGAGCTGCAGGATGTCGTTCTGGAAGACGACCTTGCCCGGCGCCGTTGCGACGTTCTCACCGATCTTGAACATCTCGTAGTCGGTCTGGCTGATCGCCAGTTGGCCGCCGCCGCGCGCTAGATCCTCGGCGAAGTTCTCCATGCCCTTCACAAGCGATTCGCCGCGGCTCTGCATGGCCTCGCGCAGCGCGACCGGATTGGAGGCGAGGAAGTTCGACGGCGAGAACGCGTCGGTGAGCATCTTCATGAAGAACTCGACCCGCCGCTTGGCCATGGGATCGACGCCATCGACCTCGGCCACCAAGCTGTTCAGCCAGTTGGACGTGAGCAGATATGACTGCTTGATCACGTCAAAGACCGGATTCTCGGCCCAGTCGGGATCGTTGAAGCGCTTGTCGCCCTTCTCGGGCTGGACCAAGGGCTCGACCGCTTCGCCGCCGGCGCGCCGCGCCGCCCGCTGCCAAAGCTCCAGATAACGTTGGAAAAGATCGGCCTGCGCGCGGACCAGCCGATCTGGCTGCGCGATCAAGCGGCCCATGACGTCGGTCAGGGCCGGCGCCACGTGGAAGGGATCGGGCTGCAGGCCCGCCGGCCGTTCAGCCTGACGCAGCGCAGCTTCGGCGATCGCCCCTTGGGCGGTCAGCGCCGCGCGGGCGAGGTTGGTGGAGAGATCCTCCATCATCTTTCGCTGGTCGGCCGAGAGTTGCTCGAATCCGGGCGTTGGGGGCGGGCGGGCAGCCTGGGCTTGGGGCGCGGATTCGGGCGTTTCGGCCGCGATCTCCGGTTTCGCGGACTTGGCCTTCTTCTTGGCCTTTGACTTGGCCGGCGCCGCGGCTCGATCGCTCATCGCCCAGGGTCCTCCCAACGTGTCGTTGGGGCGCGAGCGCGTCGACGCTCTTCCGCCCGAGCCGATCATGGCATAAGACCAGTGAAGAAATGAACGCGCCGCTTCGACTTTTCGTACGTCCGCAAGCCCGCCGCTCAGCCGGAGCGGTGATCGGGGCCGTCGGTCTGGCCGCGTTGCTGGCTGGATGCGCCAACCCGTTCGCCACGGCCAAGGTCGATCCGCAGTCGCCGGTGGCGTCCGACGTCGCGGCGATGGCGGCGCAAAAGCGCCCGTTTCCGACGTTCGCCGACATTCCCCCGGTGCCCACCGACCAGCGTCCCGTCGCGGCGTGGGGCAAGGAAGTCAGCCAGCTCAAGACGGCCGGCGCGCAACTGGAACGCGCCACCGCCGACAACACTTGGACGCTGCAGGGCACCGAGCGCTTCGCCACGCGCGCTCGCTCGGAAGCTGGCCCGCAGATCGACACCAACAGCACGACTCAGTCCACCGAGGCTTTCGCGCGTCAGCTCCGGGAGCGAGCTACCCCGCCTCCGCCGCCCAGATAGCGCGGCCGGCGGGGGCATAATTCACCTTGAACCTGCTTGGCTGGCCCCTGTCAGGAGGCTATCCATGCGCGACTGGGGCTCCCCACCGCCGCGAGCGTCGCGGCCAGAGCTTTGAATGACTCCCGAATTCCATCGTATCCGCCGACTGCCGCCTTACGTCCTCGAAGAGGTGAACCGCATCAAGGCGCGGCTTCGCGCCGACGGCGTCGACATCATCGACTTCGGCATGGGCAATCCCGACATGCCGACGCCCAAGCACATCGTCGAGAAGATGATCGAGACGGCCCGCGACCCGAAGGCTGGTCGCTATTCGGCCTCCAAGGGCATCGCTGGCCTGCGTAAGGCCATGTCCGGCTACTACAAGCGCCGTTTCGACGTCACGCTCGATCCCGATACCGAGGTGATCGCGACCCTCGGGTCCAAGGAAGGCTTCGCCAACCTAGCGCAGGCGCTAACGGCGCCGGGCGACGTCATCGTCTGCCCGAACCCGGCCTACCCGATCCACGCCTACGGCTTCATCATGGCCGGTGGCGTCATCCGCCATGTGCCTGCGCAGTCGCCTGAGGAATACCTCGCCGGCGTCAGCCGGGCGGTGAAGCACTCGGCCCCGCCGCCCAGCGTCCTGATCCTGTCCTACCCGTCGAACCCGACAGCCCAGTGCGTCGATCTCGACTTCTATAAGGACGCCGTCGCGCTGGCGAAAAAGCACGACATGCTGGTCATCTCCGACATCGCCTACTCGGAGATCTACTTCGACGACAATCCGCCGCCTTCTGTGCTGCAGGTCGAGGGCGCCAAGGAGATCGCGGTCGAGGTCAATTCCCTTTCCAAGACCTACGCCATGGCAGGCTGGCGCGTCGGTATGGTCGTGGGCAATGCGCGGATCTGTTCGGCGCTGGCGCGGGTGAAGTCCTATCTCGACTACGGGGCCTATACGCCGATCCAGGTCGCGGCGGCCGCGGCGCTGAATGGGCCGCAGGATTGCGTCGACGAGATCCGCGCCATCTACAAGGCGCGGCGGGACACCCTGGTCGAATCGATGAAGCGAGCGGGCTGGGACATTCCCTCGCCACCTGCCTCGATGTTCGCCTGGGCGCCCGTCCCCGAGAAGTTCAAGGAGGCGGGCTCTCTGCTCTTCTCCAAGCTGCTGATTGAAGAAGCTGGCGTGGCAGTGGCGCCAGGCGTCGGATTCGGCGAATACGGTGAAGGCTATGTGCGTGTCGGCCTCGTGGAAAACGAGCACCGGATCCGGCAGGCCGCGCGCAACGTAAAAAAATTCCTGGCCAATGCGGACGAAATCCTCGCCCGGGCCCACAACACTATGGCGGCGCAATGAGTAAGACGGAGTGGCGCGTCGGCGTCGCGGGATTGGGTACGGTCGGCGGCGGGCTGCTGAATTTCCTGGCCGATGCGCCTGACTTTGCGCCCGCAGGTGGGCGAGCAGTGGTGACCGGCGTTTCGGCGCGCTCGCGCTCGCGGCCGCGCCCCTTCGACATTTCGAATCTGCCGTGGTTCGACGATCCGGTGGCACTGGCCACTTCGCCGGACAACGACATCTTCGTCGAGCTGATCGGCGGCTCGGACGGGCCGGCCAAGGCGGCGGTCGAGGCGGCTTTGAACGCCGGCAAGCCTGTCGTCACCGCGAACAAGGCGCTCATCGCTGAACATGGCGCCGAGCTTGCCGCCTTGGCGGAGGCCAAGGGCGTTCCGCTGCTGTTCGAAGCGGCTGTCATGGGCGGCACCCCAGCCGTGAAGATGCTGCGCGAGGCGATGGTCGGCGACGACGTGAAGTCGGTGGCCGGCATCCTCAACGGAACCTGCAACTATATCCTGTCGGAAATGGACACCGGCGGGCGGTCGTTCGAGGACGTGCTTTCGGAGGCCCAGCGGCTCGGCTACGCCGAGGCCGATCCGACCATGGACGTCGGGGGCTTCGACGCCGCGCACAAGATTTCGATCCTCGCTGCTCTGGCCTTCGGCTGCGCGCCGAACTACGCGGCCGCGGAGATCGAAGGCATCGACCAGGTCGCCCTGCTGGATATCCAGTTGGCCAAGGACCTCGGCTACAAAATCAAGCTGATCGCGTCCGCCG
Organism: Pseudomonadota bacterium; assembly: GCA_023445705.1. GTDB lineage: Bacteria > Pseudomonadota > Alphaproteobacteria > Caulobacterales > Caulobacteraceae > Phenylobacterium. The sequence goes on along the minus strand of JAEXKM010000015.1, from coordinate 12,054 downwards.
ACCGTTCGAAGGAAGGCGTTCTGGTGCGCGTGCACCCGACGCTGGTCGCGCAGAATCATCCGCTGGCCCAGGCGGGGGGCGCGCTCAATGCGCTGTTCATCGAAGGCTCGCGGATCGGGCGGATATTCATTCAAGGCCCTGGTGCGGGATCTGGCCCGACTGCCGCGGCCGTCGCCGCTGACATCGCCGACGTGATGACCCGCGCCACTCGGCCAGTCTTCCAGCGGCCCGCGGCCGCGCTGAAGCCCTTCGTGCCGGTCGATCCGGCCAAGTCCACCAGCCGCGCCTACCTGCGTTTCCTGGTGAAGGATGAGCCGGGGGTCATCGCCGCAGTCTCCGAAACCCTGGCCGATGCGAGGGTGTCCATCGAGAGCTTCCTGCAGAAGCCGGTAGAGAATGCGAACGGCGTGCCGATCGTGCTGACCACCCATGCGGTCGCAGAGGCTGTGCTGACGGCGGCGATCGACCGCATCGCGAATCTTCCGGCGGTTCTCGATCGTCCGCGGCTCTTGCGAATCGCGCGAATCTAAGAAGTCGGGGATACTTCCGCGCCTCGCACGCAGGGAAAGAGATCTATGAGTTCGGACGATCTGGATCGCGGGGTTGTGCTGGACGCGGTTCGGGTGACCGAGGCCGCCGCCATCGCTGCCTGGAAATTTGTGGGCCGAGGCGACGAGAAATCCGCTGACGAGGCGGCGGTGGAAGCCATGCGCGCCGCGCTTAACGAGCTCAATATCGATGGCCAGATCGTGGTCGGCGAGGGCGAGCACGACGAAGCGCCGATGCTCTACATTGGTGAAAAGGTGGGCGCCGGGAAGGGGCCGGCCATCGACATCGCGCTGGACCCGCTGGAAGGCGTCACCCTGACGGCGAAGGCCATGTCGAACGCACTGAGCGTGATGGCCTGGGCGCCGAAGGGCAGCCTGCTCCACGCGCCGGACACCTACATGGACAAGATCGCGTGCGGCCCCGGCTATCCGGAGGGCGTGATCGACCTCGACAAGTCCCCGGCCGACAATGTGAGGGCGCTGGCTTCCGCCAGGAGCGTGGATCCCACCGAGATCACGGTCTGCGTTCTCGATCGGCCCCGTCACTCGGATATCATCGCCTCTGTCCGGTCCGTCGGCGCACGTGTCTATCTGATCACCGACGGGGACGTCGCAGGCGTGATCAACACGGCCGACCCCACGACTGGCGTCGACCTCTATCTTGGGCAAGGCGGGGCGCCTGAGGGCGTGCTGGCCTGCGCCGCTCTGAAGTGCGTAGGTGGCCAGTTTCAAGGCCGTCTGGCCTTCCGAAGTTCCGACGAGAAAGCCCGGGCCGAGCGCGCGGGCATCACGGAGCTCGACAAGAAGTACGACCTTCACGAGATGGTTCGGGCCGAGGCGATCTTTGCAGCGACCGGCGTCACCGACGGCGCCCTCCTGGACGGGGTGCGCTACGAGCGCGGCTTCGTGCATACCCATACGTTGGTCATGAATTCCTCCACCCGCACGGTGCGTGAAGTGCGGATGCGGCGTCCGGTCTAGCCGTGGCCGACGATGCCTCGCCGATGGGCTATCTCGGCGTCGGCCGGTCGCTGACCGGTCGAGCCTGGCGCGAGCGGCCAGCCGATCCTGCGCTCGTGCGACGTCATCAGATGGGGCTAGGGCTTAGCGAGCCTCTGGCGAGGGCGCTGGCATCTCGCGGTGTCGAGGCCGGCGAGCACTATCTCAATCCGACCCTCAAGGCGCTGTTTCCCGACCCCTCGAGCTTTCTCGACATGGATCGCGCCGCATCGATCCTCATCGATGCTCTGCTCGCCAACCGCCCGATGACGGTCTTCGCAGACTATGACGTCGACGGGGCGTCGAGCGCGGCGCAGCTGGTGCGCTGGTTCCGCGCGATGGGCGTGGAGCTGCCGATCTACGTGCCCGATCGTTTGACCGAGGGCTATGGGCCTTCGCCGGCGGCGTTCCGTAAGATCAGGGACTCTGGCGTCGAGCTGGTCGTCACCGTTGATTGCGGGGCGGCCGCCTACGAAGCCCTGGCCTGCGCTAAGGAGATCGGGCTGGAGGTGGTCGTCATCGACCACCACCTGATGCGCGACGAAATTCCCGACGTGGCGGCGCTGGTGAACCCTAACCAGCCAGGCTGTGGCTCGGGGCAGGGCGTCCTGGCTGCGGCTGGTGTCGCCTTCGTACTGCTCGCGGCCCTGAACCGCGAGGCGCGGGGCAGGGGGCTGTTCTCCGGACGCTCCGAGCCCGACCTGCGTCAGTGGCTCGATCTCGCGGCGCTCGGCGCCATCTGCGACGTCACGCAACTGGTGGGCTTCAATCGTGCGCTGGCGGCCCAGGGCCTGAAGGTGATGTCGTCCTGGCGCAACCCTGGTCTGAAGGCGTTGCTGGAGGTCGCCAAGGGCTCTGGCCCGGCCAGCGTCTTCCATGCGGGATTCATTCTTGGCCCCCGGATCAACGCCGGCGGCCGGATCGGCCGTTCGGACCTCGGCGCACGCCTGCTGTCTACCGACGATCCTGACGAAGCCGCCATGCTCGCCGCCGAGCTCGACGAGCTGAACGCCTCGCGCAAGGAGGTCGAGAAGGAGATCTTCGAGGAAGCGGTGCGGATCGCCGAGCGCGAGAGCAATTTCGGCGATGCGCCCCTGGTCCTCGTAGCCGCTGACGATTGGCACCCGGGCGTAATCGGCATCGTCGCCAGCCGCTTGCGGGAACGTTATCGCAAGCCAGCCTTGGTCATCGGTGTCGACCGGGCGGCCAATGTAGGCAAGGGCTCGGGTCGGTCGCAGACGGGGGTGAATCTTGGTCGGGCGGTCCAGGCCGCCTTCGACGAAGGCTTGCTGCTCGCCGGGGGCGGGCATGCCATGGCTGCCGGACTTTCGATCCGCCCCGAGCTGATTCCTGATCTTCGCGCCTTCCTCAATGAGCGGCTGGCGGAAGAGTCCGAGGCTGCGGCCGCTGCAGATTGCCTGGACATCGACGCCCTGGTGACGACCGGCGGATGCGATCGTGGACTTTATCAGAGCTTCCAGAATTTGGCCCCGTTCGGACCTGGCAATCCAGAGCCCATGTTCGCCGCCGCCAATGTCCGCGTAGAGCGCCCCATGGCGCTCCGTGGGGGACATGTGCGGGTCACCCTCGCGGACAGCTCTGGGGGCCGCCTGAAGGCCGTCGCGTGGCGTGCGGAAGATACCGATCTCGGTAGGCGCCTGTTGAGCGAGGCCGGAGCGATCCATGTCGCTGGCAAACTGCGTCCTGACGACTGGCAGGGGCGTCAAAGCGTCGAACTGGAAATCGAGGATGCGGCGGACCCTCGCCGGGTGGGCTGAGCGCGGGTTCCCGCACGAAATTTCGCTCTTTGCGAAGAAGTTTTGAGGGGGCGCTTGCACACCCTCAGAATCGTAGATATAGACGCCGCTCTCGCCGACGCGGTCCCTTCGTCTATCGGTTAGGACGCCAGGTTTTCAACCTGGAGAGAGGGGTTCGACTCCCCTAGGGACTGCCATCGCGAGCTTTCTTCCGGCATCGAAAAATCCAAGCCGCATAAGCCGATGGCGCGCGCAGTTAAATCTGTGCTGGCAGTCGTCATGCCGTTTCTTCAGCAGAAAATACGTGAAGAACGACCTTTTCGCGAGAAACACGACTGATACGTGTGTCCTCCGGAAAATGCCCCATTGACGACATTGCGTCCTAAGAACACTGTTCTAGCTGGCCATATCCGAAAGGATCGGGGGGAGACCGGGGCCAGAGGGGCAGATGTCTGGGTACGAATTCGAGGGAGTAGGTCCACACGAACAATCCGTGCGGATCAGCGGGCGGGTGAAGTGGTTCGACGCCGGCAAGGGTTATGGATTTGTCGTTCCTGATGATCCCAATCAAACGGGATTGAAGGACGTCCTTCTTCACGTCACGAGCTTGCGAAATTCCGGACGCGAAAGCGCTCTGGAAGGCGCAGTGATCGTCTGCGACGTGATCAGGCGGCCTAAGGGCTGGCAAGTCGCCGAAGTCCTAGAGGTGGACGAGAGCTCAGCTCCGCCGCCCGCCGAGCGAAGACGGTTCGACGATGGCGGTCGGCGCGACTTTGATCGCGGCGGAGGCCTGCATGCGCGGGTTCCGCGGCGGCCAATGGCTCCGCGCGGGCCGTTGGAGCGCGCTCGGGTGAAATGGTTCAACCGCGCCAAGGGTTACGGCTTCGTGATCCGCGATGGCGAGACGGGTGACATCTTCATCCACATCGAAACCCTGCGCCGGTCCGGTATCGAGGATCTGCAGCCTGGCGACGATGTCATGGTGCGCTTCGCCGAGGGCCCGAAAGGGCTTGTCGTAGCCGAGATCGAGTCTGTAGGTCTGGCCTGAGGCTGACGCCGCGATTGTTCGCGGCGTTTGGTCTTAAGCAGTGGGCGCGTCCTGCGCCCACGGACTTGCAGCATTCGGAGCTTCCGGTGGATAGCCCAGCAAGGCCGCGACGCGGTCTGTTCGCGCTTGCAGGCGCGTTGATCCTGACAGCCGCGTGCAGCGAGCGGCCGGCCGCACAACCTGCGCCTCCGGCCGCGCCTGCGGCGGCGGCGGCGGTCGCGCCCGCGGAACCGGCGGTCATGGGGGCCGTGGGGCAGCCGCCGGCGGGCTTCGAAGCCTTGGAGCTCGTCACGTCGAAGGGCCGCACGCGGTTCTTCGTAGAGATCGCCGACAACGACGCAGAGCGTGAACGGGGCCTGATGTTCCGCAAGGTGGTTCCGCCGGACCGGGGGATGCTGTTCGACTTCAAGACCCCGCGGCCGGTCGCCTTCTGGATGAAGAACACACTCATCCCGCTGGACATCATCTACATCGAAGCGGACGGGACTGTTCTCTCGATCGCGCGCAACACGACGCCGCTGTCCGAGGCCCCAATCCCGTCGGGCGGTCCCGTGGTCGGCGTGCTGGAACTGGCCGGAGGCCGCGCAGAGGAGATCGGCCTGCTGCCGGGCGACCGTGTCGAGCATCGGATTTTCAAGCGTGACTGATCGTGACCTGACGCCCGAGCCGCCGGAGGGCTTCGTGCCGTCCGGCAACCGGGGCGCGTTTTCCAGCCACAACGGTCCGTATTTCCACCGCGCCGAGATGGGCGAGCTGACGGAACAGGCCTTCTTCGCCTTGCCGCGTCACGCCAACGGCATTGGGCTGGTGCATGGCGGAATGCTCACGGCGTTCCTCGACGGACTGATGGGCGCGGCCGTCTATCGCGCCACCCGCCAGACTGGGGTCACCATCCATCTTTCCGTGGATTTCCTGCACATGGCGCGGGTCGGCGAGTGGATCATGGGCGAGGCGAAGGTGACGCGGGCCACCAAGGATGTGGCCTTCGTTGAGGCGCGGGCGCACTCGACCGGCGTCGACGTCGTACGCGGTTCCGGCGTCTTCAAGCTGATGCGTCGCCGCGACTAGAAGCGCCTCGCGCGCTTTGTTCAATTGCGGGAAAGGCCAAAGCCTTATATCCCCCGCGGAACCGGCGCCTTCGGGGTGTAGCGCAGCCTGGTAGCGCATCTGCTTTGGGAGCAGAGGGTCGCAGGTTCGAATCCTGCCGCCCCGACCAGCGTCGGAGAGAGTTTCAAGAGGGTTCGCATGCTCGCGCGCATCTATCGTCCGGCCAAGAACGCCATGCAGTCCGGTAAGGCCAAGACCAAGGACTGGGTGCTCGAGTTCGAGCCCGCCTCCGCGCGCCGTTCCGATCCGCTGATGGGCTGGACCCTGACCAACGACACCAACGGGCAGATTCGCCTCTCCTTCGAGACCAGCGACGAAGCCGTCGCCTACGCCCAGGCGCATGGCATCCCGTTCCAGATCACCGAGCCGAAGACCCCCAAGCGCATCATCAAGGCCTATGCGGACAACTTCGCCTATGGCCGCAAGCAATCCTGGACGCACTGAGACGGCCAACAGGCGCCCATAGCTCAACCGGATAGAGCATCCGCCTTCTAAGCGGACGGTTGCAGGTTCGAGTCCTGCTGGGCGCGCCAGGGCCTTTGCGCAGGCGCCCTAGTACCCGCCGATGATCGGCAGAATTTCTCCAGTGATGTAGCTGGAGCATTGAGGCGAAGCCAGGAACACATAGGCCGGGGCGATCTCCTCCGGTTGGGCGGGCCGCTTCATCTTGGTCTGCGACCCAAACTTGCTGACGTCGGGGGCTTGCCGGTCGGCGGGGTTCAGTGGGGTCCAGACGGGCCCTGGGGCCACCGCATTGACCCGAATACCCTTCGGGATCAGATGACCGGCCAGCGAGCGGGTAAAGGCGTGGATGCCGCCCTTGGTCATCGAGTAGTCGAGCAACTCCTTTGAGCCCTCGATGCCGGTGACCGAGCCGGTCATGATGATCGCCGACCCGGGCGCCATGTGCGGAACCGCAGCCTTGGCGAGATGGAAGTAGCCGTAGAGATTGGTCTTCAAGGTCCGGTCGAAATGTTCCTCGGTCAGGTCTTCCAGTTCTGACACGTGCTCCTGGAACGCGGCGTTGTTGACGAGGACGTCCAGCCGGCCGAAGGCCTTGATCGTCTGCTCCACGGCATGCTTGGCGAAGTTGGGGGCGGCGACGTCGCCAGACAGCAGAATGGCCCGCCGTCCTTCGGCCTCTACGGCGGCCCGGGTCTCGTCGGCGTCTTCGTCCTCGGAGAGATAGGCGATCGCGACGTCCGCGCCCTCGCGCGCGAAGAGCACCGCGACGGCGCGTCCGATGCCGGAATCGGCCCCGGTGATCAGCGCCACCTTCCCCGCGAGCTTGCCTGAACCCTGGTAGTATGGGGCGTTGTAGAGCGGTTCGGGGTCGAGCCGGAACTCTTCACCCGGCTTGGCTTGGTGCTGTGGTGGGAAAGGCGGCTCTGGATACTGCCGCGCGCCGGCCTGCATCGCGCGGGCCTCTTCTTTGTCTTCTGGCGCGAACGTGCGCTGTTCGGCGGCATCGACGCCTTTCTGGATGTCGCGCTGTTTCTGGACCGTGCGGTCCGCCTGCTTGGCGAAGCGGTCCTCAGGTGTGGGCTGGGTCATGTCACGCTCCACTGGTCGATCGAGACAACAGCTATCGCGCCGGCCCGTCCGAGGTTCCTAAGGCGAGGCTTGAGTTCCGCCGAAAGGCCGGGGATTGTCGTCCGCGAGAGTCAGTGCCGGGGGACGCCCATGATCAGCTTCAAGACCACCGCCGCCGCTTTGGCGGCGCTCGCCATCGTCAGCGGGGAACCGGCCTTCGCCGCCGGCCTGACCGCCCAGGAACAGAAGCTGGTCCAGGCCGCAGGCGCGGAGGAGGCTCGCTCGCTGCAACTCCTCGAGGCCATGGTCAACATCAACAGCGGGACGCTCAACACCGCCGGCGTCGAACAGGTCGCCCGCAAGATGGAGACCGAGCTGAAGGCCCTAGGCTTCGAGGTGCGTTGGCTGCCGATGTCCCAGGTCGGGCGGGCGGGCCATATCGTCGCGACGCACAAAGGTTCGGGCAAAGGCAAGCGCATGCTGCTGATCGGCCACATGGACACGGTCTTCGAGCCTGACAGCCCCTTCCAAAAGTACGAACGCCGCGGCGATATCGTCGAAGGCCCGGGCGTCAACGACATGAAGGGCGGCCTGGTGATCATGGTCGGCGCGCTGCGGGCCATGCAGGCGGCCGGCACGCTAAAAGACGCGGACATCACTATCGTCCTGACCGGTGATGAGGAGCGCGCCGGTCGGCCGCTGTCGATCTCGCGTGCGCCTCTGATCGACGCCGCCAAGAAAAGCGACCTCGCCCTCGAGTTTGAAGGGCTGGCCCAGGAGAACGGCAAGGACATGGCCTCCATCGCTCGTCGCTCGTCGACCGAGTGGAAGGTCACCGTCACCGCCAAGTCGGGACACTCGTCGGGCGTGTTCAGCGACGCTGTCGGCTTCGGGGCGGCCTACGAATTGGCGCGCATCGTCGATGCCTTCCGGGAGGAGGCGAGGGAGCCGAACGCGACCTTCAACGTCGGCTATATGGCCGCGGGTACGACGGCGACGGCGAACGAGGCCGACACTGCGGCGACTGCGACCGGCAAGACCAACATCATCCCCGCCCAGGCGATCGCCCGTGGCGACCTGCGCACCCTGTCCAACGGCCAGACCGACAGCATCCGGGCCAAGATGAAGGCGATCGTCGACAAGCCCCTGGCGGGCGCGACGGCCAGCATCGAGTTCGGCGAGGGTTACCCGGCCATGGCGCCCAGCGAAGCGTCGCGCGCGCTGCTCGGCAAGCTCAACGAGGTGAATCGCGATCTCGGCCTTGAGCCGATGGCCGAACTCGACCCGCTAAAGCGTGGCGCGGGCGACATCGGCTTCGTCGGCGACCTGCTGCCAGGTCTGATCGGGTTCGGCGCCGCCGGAGAAGGTTCGCATGCCCCTGGCGAAACCATGGAAGTGAACAGCCTGGACCGCCAGACCAAGCGCGCGGCCCTGTTCATGAGCCGAATGGCCCGGCCTTAGCGCAATTTGCCTAGGCGGCTTTGGCGTAGACGTCGAGGGCTTGGCGCAGGTCTGCGACCAGGTCCTCCTGCGCCTCCAATCCGATATGCAGGCGCATCAGCGGACCGGGATAGCTGCGCGCGTACCTGCGCTTGCCCAATTGCGGATCGCTGTTGATCGCGAGGCTTTCGAAGCCGCCCCACGAGAAGCCCAGCCCGAACAGCCGTAGCGCGTCCAGGAACGCCTCGGCGGCGCCCGGCGCACCCGGCTTGAGGACGAAGCCGAAGAGGCCGCAAGCGCCACGATAGTCCCGCGCCCACAGGGCATGATCCGGATCCCCCGGCAGCGCCGGGTGAATAACCTCGGCGACTTCCGGCTGCGCTTGGAGCCAGGCGGCGATTTCGAGGGCCGCCGCGCCTTGCCGTTCCAATCGCGCGGGCAGGGTGCGCAGGCCGCGCAGCATCTGGTAGGCGTCTTCCGCCGCCACGGACCAGCCAAGGTCGTTCACACCGCTTTCCAGCGCCTTTACCAGCGCCGGATCGCGCGCCGCAGCTGAACCCATGAAGACGTCGGAGTGGCCGCCAACGTACTTGGTCAGCGCCTGGACGCTGATGTCGACGCCATGTTCGAGAGGCTTGAAGAGGTAGCCCGCGCCCCAGGTGTTGTCTGTAAGCGTCAGGATGTTCCGGCCCCGCGCGAGTTCGGCGACGGCCGCAAGGTCCGTCATCTCGAAAGTCAGCGATCCGGGAGATTCCAGCGCGATGAGCCGCGTGGCCGCCGTGGCCGAAGCCACGAGATCGGCCGGCGCCTGCCGCGGGTCGAAATAGCGGACGCCCACCCCGTAGCGTTTCAGCACGTTGTCGCAGAAGCGGCGTGTCGGCTTGTAGACATTATCGGCGACCAGCACTTCGTCGCCGGCCTTGAGTACGGCCAGCATCGCTCCGGTGAGCGCCGCGAGGCCGGAGGGATAGAGGCAGACCCCCTCAGCGCTTTCCATCTCCGCTAACGCGCTCTTCAGGGCTGCATGCGCGGCCAGGCCTGCGCGCCCATAGGTCAGGAACGCATCGTCGTCGTAGAGGGCGGCGGCGTTGGGCAGCAACACCGTCGATCCCTTCTGGATCGGCGGGCCCACCGTCTTGACCAAATCGCCGGATTTGGCGCCGGCGCGAATGAGGCGGGTTTCTTCAGCCATGCAGGTTGACGGAGTGGGACGAACTTGAGCCATGATCGGCTGGCACTTAGAGCCTGCTCAGCTTTCCAATCAAGGAGGACGGCCAATCTTCCGGCCCAGTATTTCTGTGCGGATCCATAGCGCGCTGGCAGTCGCGCTCTTCCTGGCGGCTTGCGGCAAGAAAGATGAGCCGCCGCCCCCGCCCAAGCTGGATGTGCCGCCGGCCGTCGTGAGCGAGAAGCTGGAGAAGAGCCGAACGCTCGCGGCCGTGAAGGCCAGAGGCTGGCTTTCCTGCGGCGTGAATCCGGGGCTGGCGGGTTTCGGATTCGCCGACGACCGCGGCGGTTGGCGCGGGTTCGACGTCGACATCTGCCGCGCGGTCGCCGCGGCCGTGCTGGGCGACGCCAAGGCGGTGCGCTTCACCCCCGTCAGCGCCGAGGACAGATTCGAACTGCTCCGCAGCGGCAAGATCGATGTCCTGTCGCGCAACACCTCCTGGACGCTCGGGCGAGATGCGGGCGAAGGCGTCGATTTCGCGGCGATCACCTATTTCGACGGGCAGGGCTTTCTGGCGCCCAAGGCCCTCGCGCTGACCAGCGCGGACGAGCTGAACGGCGCGAAGATTTGCGTTCAGCAAGGCACCGCCAGCGAGGTGAACCTCGCCGACTATTTCCGCAGCCGGGGCCTGAAGTATGAGGCCGTGCTGGTGAAGGATGAGGCCGAGGCTCGGGCCCGTTATCAGGGCGACGGCTGCGATGTCTTCACGGCGGACGTCTCCGCGCTCGCCTCGTCGCGGTCGGTGATGAACAACCCCAACGCCCACGTGATCCTTCCCACCATCATATCCAAGGAGCCGCTGGGGCCCGTGGTCCGTCAGGACGACCCAGTCTGGACCGATATTGTTCGCTGGACGGTTTATTCGCTGATCCTGGCTGAGGAGCTGGGCGTCACAGCCAAGACCGCACCCGAGCTGGCCGAAACCTCGACCGATCCGCGGGTGCGCCGGCTGTTGGGCAAGGGCGAAGATTTCGGCGGACTGATGGGGCTGAAGCCGGATTTCGGCTATCAGGCGATCGTCCAGGTGGGTGCCTATGGCGAGATCTTCGCTCGCAATGTGGGGGCCCAGTCGTCGCTTAAGCTCGAACGCGGCCACAACGCGATGTGGAACGCCCCTCAGCCCGGCCTGATCTACGCCCCGCCGATCCGCTAGGAGCCTGTGACCACCGGGGTGTCGGCCAGCGAGGCCCACTCGGTCCAGGAGCCGTCATAGACGGCGGTACGGTCGTAGCCGAGCCTCGCCAGCGCTAGCGCCAGCACTGACGCGGTGACGCCCGAGCCACAGGTGGTGACGATCGGTTTGCGCACATCCACGCCCGCGGCCTTGAAAGCCGCCTTGATGTCCTTGGCGGTTTTCAGGGTTCCGTCCTCGGAGACGACCTTTTCCCAGGGTAGGTTCGCGGCGCCGGGCATGTGGCCTGATCTCAGCCCCGCGCGCGGTTCTGGGGCCTCGGCTGTGAAACGGGCCGCCGAGCGGGCATCCACCATGCGCGCCGTGCCACTGCTCAGAATGGCCCGGACATCATCGGCGCTGCGCACCAGCTCAGCGTCGAAACGCGGCTCGACTTGGGCCTTGGCTGGATAGATTTCGCCGCCCTCAATCGGACGTCCCTCGGACATCCATTTGCGCAGGCCGCCGTCCAGAACGTGAACCTTGTCGTAGCCCATGGCCCGCAGCGTCCACCAGACGCGCGCGGCTGAGCGGATGCCGTGGGTGTCGTAAATCACGATGTCCGCCGCGCGCGACAATCCCAGTTCCGCCGCAGCCTGCGCAAAGGCCTCGGGGCTCGGCAGCATGTGCGGCAGGTCGCTCGTGCGATCGGCGATAGCGTCGATGTCGAAGAATACGGCGCCGGGAATGTGGGCCTGAAGGTACTCCTCGTGGCCGTTCCGCTGCTCCGCCGGCATATGCCAGCTTCCGTCAACGACCCTGATGTCGGGCGTGCGGAGGCGGTCGGCGAGCCAGGCGGTCGAGACGACGGGATCCACCATCGCTACAGCCATTTCGGAATGGGGAAGCCGCGCTCCTTCAGGAATGCGGGGTTGAAGATCTTGCTCTGATAGCGCGAGCCCTGATCGCAGAGGATCGTCACGATGGTATGGCCTGGGCCGAGCTCCCAGGCCATGCGGATGGCGCCCGCGACGTTGATCCCCGTCGAACCGCCCATCACCAGTCCTTCGTGTTCGACCATGTCGAAGATGACGTTGAGCATCTCCAAATCGTCGATGCGGAAAGGATGGTCGACCTTGAGCCCCTCGAGGTTCGCCGTGATCCGGCCCTGGCCGATGCCCTCGCTGATCGAACCGCCCTCCGCCTTCAGTTCGCCATCGGCGTACCAGGAATAGAGCGCTGCCCCGTGGGGGTCGGCTAGGCCGATCTTTATGTCGGGATTG
>JAEXKM010000397.1 GCA_023445705.1 Pseudomonadota bacterium | reverse complement strand
GTCCAAGAGCCGCAGCCTCGTTTCCCACCTTCCGTTCGTGAAGGACAAGGAGACCACGATCCGCCCGCCGGCCGACGTTCCGGCCTCGGCGACCACGCCGGAAGCGGCCTCGGCTCCGACCGCTGACCCCGTCGCCAGCCCCGAAGCGACCACGGCCGCGCCAGCCTCCGACGAGGCCAAGCCCGCGCCGAAAAAGAATGGCGGACTGCTTTCGCGCATCCCCGGTCTGGGCGGCGGCGACAAATAAGAACTTAAAGCGAACTTAAGCGTCTTCCGAACGGGCTGATTCCGGGCGATCTTACGGCCATGCTGATCGGACTTTGGATCCGCGATGTCGTGCTGATCGAGGCCCTGGACCTGTCCATTGGGCCTGGTCTCACCGCGCTTACCGGCGAGACCGGCGCAGGCAAGTCGATCATCCTCGACGCCTTGGGCCTGGCTACGGGCGCGCGCGCCGATGCCGGATTGGTGCGGCGGGGCGCAGCGCAGGCCGCGGTCTCGGCCGTCTTCGCGCTGGCCGCCGACCATCCGGCCTGGGCGCTGCTGGATGACAAGGGCATTTCGTATGACCCGTCCGAGGACTTGGTCCTTCGGCGTACGCTCAGCGCCGACGGGCGCAGCCGCGCCTTCGTCAACGATCAGGCGACCAGCGCCACCGTCCTGCGCGAACTCGGCGAGCACCTGCTCGAGGTCCACGGACAGCATGACACGGTCGGCCTGCTCGATTCCCGCAATCATCGGCCGGTGCTGGACGCCTATGGTGCGCTGGGCCGCCAGGCGGACGCCGTCACTCGCGCCTGGGCTGAGTGGCGGACCGCAAAGACGCGCGCCGACGAACTGCGCGAGGCCGTTGCGCGCTCGGCCGCCGAGTCCGAAGAGCTGAACCTGCGCCTGGCGGAACTCGATCGGCTGGATCCCCGCGAAGGCGAGGAGCCGGCCCTGGCCGAGGAACGGGCGATCCTGGGGGCGTCCGAAAAGGCGCTGGCGGACATTTCCGAGGCGCGCCAGGCCTTCGATGGTCTCACCAACCGTCTGGCCCAGGCCGTCCGCGCTGTCGAACACGCCCGGACTCGCGCCTTGGCCGCCGGGGCGGGGGAGGACAGCGCGGCCGTCACTCGTCTCACCAGCGCCAGCACGGCCATCGACAGGGTGTTCAGCGAGGCCCAGGAGGCCGAGGCAGCCGTCGACGCCGCCGCCGACGCCTTCGACTTCCGCCCCGACCAACTCGAGAAGACCGAGGAGCGGCTGTTCGAGCTGCGCGGCATGGCGCGCAAGCTGTCGGTCAGCGTCGAGGAGCTGCCGATCCTGCGGGTTCGGTTCGCCGAAAAGCTGCGGGCCATGGAATCCTCGGAGGACGATCTGAAGGCGGCCGAAGCGGCCGTCACCACGGCGCGCCTGGCCTATCTCTCGGCGGCCGAGAACTTGACCGCCGCACGCAAGGCGGCAGGCGAACGCCTTGCCAAGGCGGTCATCGGTGAACTTGGCCCGCTCAAGCTTGAAAAGGCGCGGTTCCAGGTGGCCGTGGAGCCGTTGGCCGAGGACCGGGCTGGCCCGAACGGCGCCGATCGGGTGGCGTTCGAAGTTGCGACCAACCCTGGTGCGCCGTTCGGCGACCTCGGCGCGATCGCATCCGGCGGAGAGCTTGCTCGGTTCGCCCTGGCGCTGAAGGCCTCGCTCGCAGGGCGGGCGGACGGGGCGCAGCCGCTGATGATCTTCGATGAGGTGGACCAGGGCGTCGGCGGCGCCGTGGCCGATGCAGTAGGGCTGCGCCTCAAGCGCTTGGCCACCCAGGCGCAGGTCCTGGTGGTTACCCACAGCCCACAGGTCGCCGCCCGCGCCGAGGCGCACTGGAGGATCTCCAAGGCTGGCGACGCCGAGCGCATTCGCACCGCGGTGGAGACCCTGTCCGCAGCCGACCGGGAGGAAGAGATCGCCCGCATGCTCGCCGGCGCTCAGATCACCGACGCCGCTCGCGCAGCCGCCCGGGCGCTGATGGATGCTTGACGCGCGCTATGCGCCCAGCGCCGGCGAGCAGCGATCGGTGGGGAGACCTCTAGTGACTGTTCTGGCTTGGGTAAGATTTTGATGACGGACCGTCCCGCCGCAGACCTGACCGAGGCAGAAGCCGTCGACGAGCTCACCCGGCTGGCCGACGAGATCGCCGAACACGACATCCGCTATCACCAGCAGGATGCGCCGACGATCTCGGATGCCGACTACGACGCCCTGAAGCGTCGTAACAACGAACTCGAGGCCGCGTTTCCGCACCTTGTCCGGGACAACTCGCCGTCGCTGCGGGTGGGGGCCGCCCGCGCCGAGCAATTTTCGGCGGTCGAGCACGGCGTGCCCATGCTCAGCCTGGACAACGCCTTCTCCAACGAGGACGCGCTGGAGTTCGACGCCCGAATCCGCCGGTTCCTGCGCCTGTCGGGGTCGGAGGAGGTGGCCTATACCGCCGAACCCAAGATCGACGGCCTGTCAGCCTCGCTTCGCTACGAAAAGGGCGTCTTCGTCCAAGGCGCAACCCGCGGCGATGGCCGCGTGGGCGAGGACGTCACCGAGAACCTGCGCACCATAGCCGACATTCCCAAACGGCTGGCGGGCGGCGGCTGGCCCGATGTCATCGAGATCCGCGGCGAGGTGTATCTGGGCCATGAGGAGTTCGCCGCCCTCAATGCCGCCAACGAGGCGGCGGGCCTCAAGACCTATGCGAACCCGCGCAACTCCGCCGCCGGCTCCTTGCGTCAGATCGATCCCAAGATCACCGCCACCCGGCCGCTGAAGTTCTTCGCCTATGCCTGGGGACTGCTGAGCGAGCCGTTCGCCGAAACCCAGTGGGCGGCGCTGGGTAAGCTCAAGGAATGGGGCTTCAAGACGACGCCGGAGAGCTGCCGGGTCATCAGCGGCCAGGGCCTGCTGGACGCCTACGCCGCCATGGAGGCGGTGCGGCCCAAGCTCGGCTACGACATCGACGGCGTAGTCTACAAGGTCGATCGGCTGGACTGGCAGCAGCGGCTGGGCTTCGTGACCCGCACGCCGCGCTGGGCCATTGCGCGCAAGTTCCCGGCTCAGCAGGCCAGAACTGTTCTGGAAGCCATCGACATCCAGGTCGGCCGCACCGGCGCGATCACGCCCGTGGCTCGGCTGCGGCCCGTGACCGTCGGCGGCGTAGTGGTCGTCAACGCCACCCTGCACAACGCCGACGAAATCGCCCGCAAGGACGTACGCATCGGCGACACCGTGATCCTGCAGCGGGCCGGCGACGTGATCCCGCAGATCCTTGGGCATGTCCCCGAGGAGCGGCCCGCCGACGCCGTGCCCTACGCGTTCCCGACCCATTGTCCTTGCCCGTTGC
Source organism: Pseudomonadota bacterium (assembly GCA_023445705.1). Classification (GTDB taxonomy): domain Bacteria; phylum Pseudomonadota; class Alphaproteobacteria; order Caulobacterales; family Caulobacteraceae; genus Phenylobacterium. Next base: position 7,315 of record JAEXKM010000397.1, on the reverse strand, counting down.
AGACGCCCCTGGTGCGCGAGACGACGGCCTCGGGCGCGGAGACGGTCGTGCGGCGCTGCTCAGGCGAGTTCGCCTGCCCCTTCCAGCGGATCGAGCACCTGCGCCACTTCGTGTCGCGGCGCGCCTACGATATCGAGGGCCTTGGCGAGAAGCAGCTCACCGCGTTCTTCGAACGCGGCTGGGTGCGGGAGCCCGCCGACATCTTCCGGCTGGCCAAGGACGAGGAGAAGCTCGCCGAGCTGAGAGCCACTGACGGCTACGGCGAAACCTCAATCGCCAACCTCGTGGCGGCCATCGAGGCCAAGCGTTCGATCCCGCTGGACCGCTTCATCTTCGGGCTGGGCATTCGCCACGTGGGTGAGACGACATCCCTCGCGCTGGCCCGGCATTTCGAGACGGTCGAGCACTTCATCCAGACGGCCGAAGCGGCTTCCGCCCAACTCGGCGGCCCAAGCTACGCGGCTCTCGTGGAGCTTGAGGGGCTGGGGCCGACGGCGGTTCGAGCCGTGTTGGATTTCGGCGGCGCCAGTTCGCCGCTGCTTCCCGACGAGGCGTCTCTGGACAAGCGCCTGCAACTGGCGATCCCGAAGCTGAATTCGCGGGCGCGCGCGGCCATGATCGATCGCTTCGGCGATTGGGAAACCATCAGTCAGGTCGCACGCGAGGCCGCGCAGGAGGAACCGGGCGAGGAACTCCGCGAGCTTGCCGGAGTCGACGCAGTCGGACCGGTCGCCGCGCGGATGATCGCTCAGTTCTTCGCCGAGGAGCATAACCTGGCGAAGGTCGAGGCCCTGTTGGGCGAACTGACCGTCATGCCGGCCGAGCGGCCCAAGACCGACACCGCCGTGGCGGGTAAAACCATCGTCTTCACCGGCAGTCTCGAGCGGATGACCCGCGATGAAGCCAAGGCGCAGGCTGAGGGCCTGGGCGCCAAGGTGTCGGGCTCGGTGTCCAAGAAGACCGATCTGGTCGTGGCCGGGCCCGGCGCGGGCTCTAAGCTGAAGACGGCGACCGACCTGGGCATTCAGGTTATGACCGAGGATGAGTGGCTGGCGCTCGTGGCCGGCTAGAGCACAGGCAGACGGAGGCTCGCATGGCGTCGCATTGGCTCGTGAAGTCCGAACCGGACACCTATTCCTTCGATGACCTTCAGAGGGACGGCAAGACCACCTGGGACGGCGTCCGCAACTTCGCCGCGGCTGGTCATCTGAAGGCGATGAAGGTCGGGGATCAGGTGCTGTTCTATCACTCCCAGGAGGAAAAGGACGTGGTCGGCGTGGCCCAGGTGGCGAAGGAGGCGTTTCCCGACGCCTCGGACCCCACGGGCAAGTTCGTCGCCGTCGAACTAACCCCGGTCCGTAAGCTGCCGCGGACGGTCACCTTGGCCGATATGAAGGCCACGCCGGCCCTTTCCGACATGGCCATGCTGCGCCAAGGCCGGCTCTCCGTCTCGCCGGTGAGCGACGCCGAGTGGGCGACCATCCTGAAGATGGCGGGGGAATAGATGCTCCCCCGCTGAGGCGGCTCGCATACAGAATTCCCTATGGTTCGTCATGGCCGGGCCGTTAGGTCCCGGCCATCCATAGACCCTGAGATAGCCGGATGCGCCAATGTCTATGGATCCCCGGCAAGCATTCGCTGCCAGGGATGACGTCGGGAGTTGGGCGCCGGCCTCTAAAGCGGCGCGCAGGCCTCTTCGAGCCAGGCGCGGACGTCGGCCTGTTCGAGGCGGGGCCCGACCACAGCCAGCACCCGCGCATGGTAGGCGTCCATCTGCGCGCGTTCCTGTGGCGTCAGCATGTCACGGGCGATCAGCCGCCGGTCGATCGGCGCCAAGGTCAGTGTCTCGAAACCCAACATTAGGCGCTCGCCGCCGGCGATGGCCGCCGGTTCGGTGACGAACTGCAGGTTCTCGATCCGAATGCCGTAGGCGCCTTCCTTGTAGTAGCCCGGCTCGTTGGAGACGATCATCCCCGGCCGCAGGGCGACGAAGTTGGGCAGCTTGGCGATCCGCTGCGGTCCCTCGTGCACGCCCAGATAGGAACCGACGCCGTGGCCGGTGCCGTGGTCGTAGTCGAGGCCGCTGTTCCACAGCGGAGCGCGGGCCAGCGCGTCCAGGGCCGATCCGGTGGTCCCGGCGGGGAAGCGGATCGCGGCCAGCGCCAGATGGCCCTTCAACACCAGGGTGAAGCGCTCGCGCATCTCCTGGCTGGGCTCGCCGATGGCGACCGTTCGCGTGATGTCGGTCGTGCCGTCCAAGTACTGAGCCCCGGAATCCACCAGCAGCAGCGAGCCCTGCTCGGTCTGCTTGTTGAGCCGGGTGGTCGGCCGATAGTGCACGATGGCCCCGTTGGAGGCCGCGCCGGCGATGGTGTCGAAGCTCAGGTCCTTCAGGGCGCCGGTGTCCTGGCGGAAGCCTTCCAGGCGGGTCACCACCTCGACCTCGTCCACGGTCCGGGTCTGAGCGTCGGTCGCCAGCCAGTGCAGGAAACGCGTCACGGCCACGCCGTCGCGGGCGTGGGCTTCGCGCGCGCCATCGATCTCGACCGCGTTCTTGCAGGCGCGGGGCAGGGCGCAGGGGTCTTCGCCGCGCATCACCTGGGCGCCGGCCGCGGCCAGCGTGTCGAAGTACCATGCGGAGGACTGGGCCGGATCGACCAGCACCCGCTTGCCCTTCAGTTCCGCCAGGGCTTGCGGCAGCTCATCGGGCGTTTCCAGACGAACCTCGTTGCCCAGCCAAGCCCGCAGATCAGCCGACACCTTCACCGGGTCGAGGAACAGCCGGGCGGTGCCGTCCTGGTTCAGGATCGCCTGCCCGAGGGGTAGTGGCGAGCGGATGACGTCGCCGCCGCGCACGTTGAACAACCAGGCGATGGACGAGGGGGCGGTCAGCACTGTCGCCTCGGCGTCCCTCGCCGCCAGCACCTGGCCGATGCGGGCGCGTTTGGAGGTGGAGTCCTCGCCAGCGTACTGCAGCGGGTGTGGAACCACGGCTGCGGTCGGCTGAGCCGGACGCGCCTGGCCCCAGGCTTCGTCCAGGGGGTTGTTCTCGACCGCCTTCAGCTGGGCCCCGGCGCGGCTCGCGGCCACGCGCAGGCGATCCAGCGAATCCGGCGAGTGCAGGCGTGGATCATAGCCGATGACCTGTCCCTTGGCCGCCGCGGTTTCGAGGTACGCCGTGACGCCGCCTTCCACCAGGTCGCGGATCTCGAATACGCCGGCGTCCACTTGGTCGCGGACCTGCAGGGTGTAGCGGCCGTCGACGAAGATCGCCGCCTTGTCGGGAAAGATCACAGCCGCGCCGGCCGAGCCGGTGAAGCCCGAAGCCCAGCCGAGGCGATCATTGGCGGCAGGCAGGTATTCGTTCTGGTGCTCGTCCTCGTGCGGGACAAGGAAGCCGTCGAGACCCTGCGCCTTCATGGCGGCGCGGATCAGCGGGACGTGCTTGGATCCGAAAGACGGGTCGGTGGATTCATCAAAGGTCTGACGCATTGGCCGAACTTAATCCTCGGCCATGCGGCGCGCCAGTCTGGGCGCGTCCTGGCATCTTCGCAGGTGGGGATTTTTACCCGGAGATAATTGACGTGAGCGCATCAGCTCACCATTCTCCTGCTCATGGACAAGAACAGCCGCCGAGACGCCATCCGCCAGTACAAGGAACGCAAGGTTCCGGTCGGGATCTTCGCCATCCGCTGCGGTCCCACGGGCCAAACCTGGGTGGGCGCCTCGCGCAATCTCGACGGCCAGCGCAACTCTTTCTTCTTCGGCCTGCGGCTCGGATCACATCGCAACCGCGACATGCAGGCGGCATGGAACGCCCAGGGTGGGGAGGAGTCTTTCGAATTCTCCATCGTCGAACTGCTGAAAGACGAGGACCTTGGTCCCCTGGGCCGCGACAGTTGGCTGAAAGAGCGCGAACGCCACTGGATGACTGAGCTCGCGGCCCGCTCGGCCATATAGCTGGACGAACAGGAACGAGCTTGGCATAACGTCGTCATGCGCAAGATGTTCGCCATCTCGAATTCGTCCGGTCCCGGAGGGGCCGTGCGTCTGCGCGCGGGCTAAACGCCCGTACCTGGATCCCACGACCCCGCCGCATCGGTCCGGGGTCGAGGTCATAAGCCAAGAGCCCCGCCGACGGTTTCACCTCGGAGAAGCTCTATGGAAGACCAGCCGCCCTATCCCTTGCACACTGACCGCCTGCTGTTGCGCGAGTTCCGTGCCGAGGACTTCGACGACATCCACCTCTACGCCACCGATCCGCTGACCGTCCGCTACATGGACTGGGGCCCGAACACCGAGCAGGTGACGCGCGAGTTCCTGGGCCGCCAGCTCGCCGAACAGGCCCAATGGCCGCGCCGCGACTTCAGCTACGCAGTCGAGTTGCTGAGCGAGCGGAAGGTCATTGGCTCTGTGCGCCTGGGCCTGAACGATCACCGCAACGCCGAGTTCGGCTATTCGCTCGGCAGCGCGCATTGGGGCGTAGGCCTGGGAACCGAGGCGGCGCGGGCGCTGGTGAACCTGGCCTTCGACCGGTTCGACGCCCATCGCGTCTGGGCCAGCTGCGACACCCGCAACAGGCGTTCCTTTGGGATCATGGAGAAGCTCGGCATGCGCCGGGAAGGCACGCTGCGCCAGAACCAGCCGGCTCATGAGGGCGGCTGGCGGGACACCCACGTCTACGCCGTTCTGGCGCAGGAGTGGGCGGCCCGCCGCAACGCTTAGTTGGGACGTTCAGTGGTCGTGTCCACAGCGTCCGTCGCCGCATCGGTCGCGCTGGCGGCGGCGTCCTGCGCGGTCTTGGCCGTCTGCTCAGCCGCAGCCGCCGAGCGTTCGGCGGCTGCGCGGGTGGCGTCGGCGACGCTGGAGGCGGCCCGCGCCGAGGCTTCGCTGGCCTGATTGGCAGCAGATTGAGCGTTCGCCGCCAGGGCTTCCGTGCGGCCGCCGTCCCGGGCGGCTTGCAGGTCGAGCGCGCTGGTCGAGTTCTGGTTGTACATGAAGAACAAGCCAGCCACCGCGATCACCGCCACCAGGGCGGCGATCCACCAGCCAGTGGCCGATCCGCTCCGGCGCTCCGTCACGCGCACTTCTTCCCGGCGCTCTCCGGCAGGGCGTTCAATCGTAGTCCGTTCGACATATGGCTCGTTGGCCATGAGACGTTCCTCCTGGGGTTCAGGCCCTTTGGACCCGCCCCTCGACGGTCGGAGGAACGCCGGCTGACGGCACCGGTTCCTTAGGCTCGGCGCAGCACCAGGGTCGCCCAGGCGTCGCGGTGGATGCGGCGATACAGGCGGAAGCCCTTGGAGAGATAGGCCGCCAGCACCCGTCGTTCCTGGGTGCGCAGCAGGCCCGAAAGGATCGCAAAGCCGCCCGGTTTCAAGGCCAGCTTGATGTCCTGCGAAAGGGCGACCAGCGGCGGGGCGAGGATGTTGGCGAACACCAGATCGTAGGGCGCGTCCTGACGCACGAGTTGGTGGCCGAGGCCGGACGCGTGGACGAAGCGCGCGTTCGCCTTGTTCAGCTTGGCGTTCTCGCGGCTGATACGGACCGATGGCGCGTCGATGTCGGTGCCGACCGCGGTCTTGCTGCCGGTCCGGGCCGCCGCGATGGCCAGCACGCCGGTGCCGGCGCCGACGTCCAGCACGCGGGCAAAGCGCTTGGACTTGATCAGATCGTTATAGGCGATCAGGCAGCCGACGGTGGTGCCGTGGTGGCCGGTCCCGAAGGCGGCGCCCGCTTCGATCCGCAGGTTGACCGCGTTGCTCGGCGCCCGGCCCATGTCGTGCGCTCCATAGACGAAGAACCGACCCGCGCGAACCGGGGGCAGGCCGGACAGGGCCATGGCCAGCCAGTCGGCATCCGCCAGCTTCTCGACCACGGTCTTCAGCTTCGGGTAATTCGCCAGGGCCGCGGTCAGACCGTCGGCCTCCTCGGTGGTGGTGGGGAAGGCGTCGATCCGCCAGACGTCGTGGTCTTCATCCTCTTCGAGGATCGAGTAGGTGGCGCCTTCCAGCATCGGATCGGCGTCGATGGCGGCGGCTGCGGCTTCGGCCTCGGCGCGGGGGCCGCGGGCGATGATCTGGACGGCGTCTTGGCTCATGCGCGCCGTTTAGAGCCATGCCGCCCGAAAGGCGAGGGGGCGCGGTGTTTTCACTTCGGCGCTCGACCGTGCCATCATGGCTGCTTCTCCAGCCTGCAGCGAGCGCACATGAGCAAGTACCGCCCCTTGTCAGATCATCTCGCCGGTCTCGACGGCTCCGAATGGCGGGCCAGCTTCGCCGAGATCGAGGCCGTCCTGGGCGCGAGTTTGCCGAAGGCCGCGCAGCAGCCCGGCTGGTGGAAGGGGGAGGTGGAAAAGCCCCACCACCGCGCTTGGCTCGACCAGGAATGGAACGTGACCCAGGTCGGCGACGGCGTCGTGACTTTCCGCAAGGACGAGCTGGCTCACGAGATCCAGCCGCCGGTGCTCAAGGCCGCCGCCGAAAGCGCCTCGCACGAGGTCCACACCCGTCAGGCGTTGAACGTCACCGCCATCGTGGGCGGTGCGCTGGCGGTCGTCGCAGGCGTCGGCGTGCTGGTCGCCAAGGCGTTCAAGGCGCGAAAGACCTAAGGCGGCGCTGCCGGCTCTATCGCTTTTGCGCAAGCCCTGCCGTGAACCAATCCTGCCATCGCCCGCTCTAGCCCCGCACGAGTGGGAGAACAACGATGGCCGACGACATCTACAAGAACCGCAATCCCGGACAGGGCGGCGAGACCCATCAGGTCGCCTCAGGCGATACGCCCGTTCTCACGACCCAGCAGGGCGTTCCCGTCTCTGACGACCAGAACACCCTGAAGGTCGGAGCGCGGGGGCCGTCCCTGCTTGAGGATTTCCATTTCCGCGAAAAGATCTTCCACTTCGACCATGAGCGGATCCCTGAGCGCGTTGTCCACGCTCGCGGCTTCGGCGCTCATGGGTACTTCGAGGCGTCGGAATCCCTGGCGGAGGTCACGCGCGCCGACCCGTTCCAGGAAGCCGGGCGACGGACGCCGGTCTTCGTGCGCTTCTCGACGGTCGCCGGCAACAAGGGCTCGTTCGACCTTGCGCGCGACGTCCGCGGGTTTGCGGTGAAATTCTATACCCAGGAGGGGAACTGGGACCTCGTCGGCAACAATATCCCTGTCTTCTTCATCCAGGACGCGATCAAGTTTCCGGATGTCATTCACTCGGTGAAGCAACAGCCCGACCGCGGATTCCCCCAGGCGCAGTCGGCTCATGACAACTTCTGGGACTTCATCTCGCTCACGCCCGAGTCCATGCACATGGTGATGTGGG
>JAEXKM010000387.1 GCA_023445705.1 Pseudomonadota bacterium | reverse complement strand
GCTGTGATGCTGGGACAAAAGCTGCGCTTCGGCGCCTTCATCGCGCCTTTTCACCCTTTGGAGGAAAACCCCACCCTCGCCATCCAGCGCGATCTGGAACTGGTCCAGTGGCTGGACCAGCTCGGCTATGAAGAGGCATGGATCGGCGAGCATCACTCCGCCGCCTACGAATTGATCGCCAGCCCCGAGATCTTCATCGCCGCCGCGGCCGAGCGCACCAAGCACATTCGGCTCGGGACCGGGGTCTCGTCCCTGCCCTATCACCACCCGATGATGCTGGCCGACCGGATCAACCAGCTCGACCACATGACGCGCGGCCGGGTGATGTTCGGCGTCGGGCCGGGCGCACTGTCCTCTGACGCCTTCATGATGGGCATCCCGGTCTCCAAGCAGCGCGACCGCATGGACGAGGCGCTGGACGTCCTGGTCCGGCTGATGCGCGGCGAGGAAGTCAGCTACGAGTGCGAATGGTTCAGCCTGGTGAACGCCCGGCTGCAGATGGCGCCTTATTCCCGACCGTCGGTGGAGATGGCGGTGGCCAACCAGGTCTCGCCTACGGGTGCGCGGGCGGCGGGCAAGCACGGCCTTGGCCTGCTCTCGCTGGGCGCCACAACCTCGGCGGGCTTCAACTCTCTGGCCGCGAACTGGGGCATCGCCGAGCAACTAGCCACCGAGAACGGCCAAACCATGGACCGCGAACGTTGGCGGCTGGTCGGCCAGATGCACATCGCCGAAACCAAGGACAAGGCGATCGAGCAGATCCGCTTTGGCCTGGAGAAATGGATCTACTATTTCCGCGAGATCGCGAACCTTCCGATGGTCCCGGACGACTTCAAGGGCGACCCCGTGGAGGCCTATCTGGCCCTCGGCCAGGCGGTGGTGGGCACGCCCGACGAGGCGATCGAACGCCTGGAGCAATTGGCCGCCGAGAGCGGCGGCTTCGGCTGCTTCCTGCTGATGGCGCACAACTGGGCGCGGTGGGAGGACACCAAGCGGTCCTACGAGATGATCGCCCGCTATGTGGTCCCGCACTTCCAGCAGCTCAACGTGAACCGGCAGGCGTCGATGGACTGGGTGCGAGCCAACAAAAATGAGTTCACAGCCCAGACGAGGGCCGCTGTGGGAGCCCGCATCGTCTCCCATATGATGGAAAAGGGCGCCGAGAACATCAGGCCGGAGATCGTGGCCATGATCCAGGGCGCGCAGACGCCGAAGGAGTGACACGACCGTGCAGGTGCAGGCCTATCTAGACCGGATCGGCTTCGCAGGCGCGGCGCGGCCCGATCTCGAAACGCTGCGGGCCCTTCACCGAGGGCACTTGCGCGCCATCCCCTATGAGAATTTCGACGTCCAGTTCGGGCGGCCCATGACGCTGGAGCCCGGCGCGGCTTTCGAGAAGATCGTCACCGCCCGGCGGGGCGGCTGGTGCTACGAAATGAACGGCCTCTTCGCCGCTATCCTCCGCCAGATCGGCTTCTCGGTCACGGAGATGGCGGGCGCGGTCATGCGCGGCGACCGCGGAGAGATCGCCCACGGCAACCATCTGGTCCTGCGGATCGACCTGGATCGGCCCTACATCGCCGATGTCGGCTTCGGCGACGGGATCCTGGAACCCCTGCCGATGCAGACGGGCGCGCATTACTGCGAAGGCTACGACTTCCGGCTGGAGCAGCTCGAGGACGGCTGGCTGCGGTTTCACAACCACACCTTCGGCGGCGCGGCCTATTTCGATTTCCGCGACGAGCCGGCCGATCCAGCTCAACTGGCGGCGACCTGCCAGTGGCTGGCGACCTCGCCGCAGTCGGTGTTCACCCAGACGGCCCTGGCCTTCCGCCACCAGCCCGATGGGGTGGTCAGCCTACTGGGCCGGACGTTCAACAAGATCCGACCAACCGGCAAGACCAGCCAGATGATCGGCTCGGCCGACGAGTTCGTGGCGCTGCTGCGCCAGGAGTTCGACCTCGACGTCCCGCAGGCCGCGAGCCTGTGGCCGGCGATCTGCGCCAAGCACGAGGAGCTGTTCGGCGCCGGCGCCCCAGCCTAGCGGTTCCCTTACGCGCAGTCATAAAAGCGTGCCTGGACACCTGGCGCCGTCAGGGTAAACCGCGGCCTCGGGGGGACTGGAGCGACCGTCATGACCGACCTCTCCCTCCCACCTTCCGTTACCGTGAGCCCGACGATCGTCGGCGTATCCGTGATGACCGACGACGGCGTCACGGTGCAGGTGAGCCTGCCGCGCCCGCGCGGGCTGCGCGATCTGCCCGCCGAGGAGGTGGCCGACCGCGCCCGCCGCCTGGCCCAGGCCGCCCTGGCCCAGGCGTCACGGAGCCTGGACCGCGCCTAGCCTTCGGTGTCGACGCTGGCCTGCATGGCCGGCGCATAGCGCGGCCCCGAAACGGTCTGGGCGTTCACCAGGGCCTCCACCTTCGCCATCGTGGCGTCGGATAGACGAACCTCGGCCGCACGCGCATTTTCGACCATGTGATCGGGGTTGGCGGTGCCAGGGATCGGCACGATGTCGGCGCCCTTCTGCAGCAGCCAGGCGAGGCAGAGCTGAGCCGGCGTGCAGCCAGCTTCGCGCGCGATCTCGCGGAAGCCGTCGAGCAGCTTGAGGTTGGCCTGGAAGGCCTCCCCCTGGAACCGCGGCATGCCCTTCCGGAAGTCGCCTTCCACTAGCGCGTTCGGATCGGTGACGCCGCCGGCCAGGAAGCCGCGGCCAACCGGACTGAACGCCACGAAGGTCACGCCCAGCTCGCGGCAGGCGTCGAGAACCGCGATCTCCGGATTGCGGGTCCAGGGCGAGTACTCGGTCTGCAGCGCGGTGATCGGATGGACAGCGTGCGCCCGACGCAAGGCGGGGGCCGAAACCTCGGAAAGGCCGATCGCCCGGATCTTGCCCGCCTTCACCAGATCGGCCAGCGCGCCGACGCTCTCCTCGATCGGCACGCGCTTGTCCCAGCGATGCAGGTAGTAGAGATCGATGACATCGGTCTGCAGACGCTTCAGGCTGCCTTCGCAGGTGGCCTTGAGCACCTCCGGCCGGCCGTTCAGTTCGCGCTGGTCGCCGTTGGTGAGACCGCACTTGGAGGCGAGCACGAATTCCTTGCGGCGGGCGCCGAGCACCTCGCCGATGAGGGTCTCGTTGTGGCCTACGCCGTAGACCGCCGCAGTGTCGAAGAAGGTGTAGCCGGCGTCCAAGGCGCCCAACAGCACGCGTTCGGCCACTTCACGCGAAGGCGGGACGCCGTAGGCGTGAGACAGGCTCATACAGCCCAGGCCAATGGCCGAAACCTCGAATTCCCCAAGCTTCCGCTTCTGCATGCGCGCGCTCCGTCCCTAGATTCGGACCGCAAGAGGCGCTGCTAAGGCATCGCCGGTCAACCGGCGTCAGGGCGTGACGTTCATCTTCACCAGAATTCGGCCCGGATTGGCGAGGGCGAAGGCCTCGGGCACCTCGACCTGCTGCGCCAGGCGGACCGCTTCGAGAGCCGACGCCCCCTGCGCGTCGATAGCCTTGCAGTCTGTGAGCGTGGCGCCGGCGACCTCGCAGTCCACGGTCACGGCCTCGGCCACCACCACCTGCTCGGTCGGGGTCGGCTGGACCGGCGGCGCGTACGAGCTTGCGATCACGGCCGCGGCTGCGGCTAGGGCGGTGGCGAACATGGGGCCTCGGCTTTGACTATGGTTACTCAAAGGTTAAGCCGCACCGGCGTGCAAGTGTTTCATTCCGGGGCGCCTTGGACGCGTCCGCCGCAATAGGCGTGCCCGGACAACGCATCGACCGCCGAATAGTCGAATCCTGGGCGCCGGCGCCCACTTAGGTTGCAATGCAACACTGCGCTATTGCACCGCAACAAACCCTCTTGAAACCGCGACTTAGAGGGTGCAAGGAAAGATCAGGCGAAGCGGTCGCGCCTAGATTTGAACCGCCGTCTAAAGGGAAACGTCGGGAGGTGGTTGGCTCCAACCCCTTTCCGGGAACTAGTGATTATGATCCGTACCATTGCTCTGACCGCCCTCACCGCCGTGGCCGCTCTCGCCGTCACCGCTCCCGCCCAAGCCGCTGGCGTCCGCATCGCTCTGGAAGGCAAGTCGCCCGCCCAAGTCGAAGCCGAAGTGGCTCAAGCCGCCCGCACCGTCTGCTTCCGTGCGACCCGCAACGAAACCCTGATCGTCGACGCCTACAGCCGCTGCGTTAAGGCGACGACCAAGGCCAGCCTGGACACCTTCGCCACCGCCCAAGCCGGCGCCGGCGCCACGGTGGCTGCGCGCTAAAACAGCGCCCCACAGGCCCTCTCTCAAAGCAAAGGCCGGCGGAGACGCCGGCCTTTCGCATGTCAGCAGCAGCGAAAGCCGCCGCGCCCGCCCCCGCCGTAGCGGGCGTCTTGCCGATCCCGGAAGAACTCGGCGTGGGTCATAGGCGCCTGGCCGGGATGGGTCCGGGCCATATGCTCGACATAAGCCTCGTAGTTCGGGACCCCGACCATCAGCCGGGCCCCGTCGCAGAGGCATTGGGCGAAACGCGCGAAGGGATTGGCCTGAGCCATCGCCCCTACTCCGCCGCCACAGCGTCGGGATTGAACTCCCGGGCCGTCCATTCCTTGGCGCGATAGGCCCGGATGCACGCGGTGATCCCGAACCAGATCATGCTCAGCACCACGGCGATGAAGACGGCGCAGAGCGCGGCGTCGATGCGGTCGTTGGAGACGATCTTGCTCATCTCAGCCGCCGACTTGGCCGGCGCCAGCACCTCGCCGGCGGCCAGGGCGTCGCCATATTTCCGGGCGTGCGACAGGAAGCCAATGGCCGGATCCGGCGAGAACAGCTTCTGGAAGCCCGCCGTCAGGGTGCAGACACAGAGCCAGACCGCCGGAATGATCGTCACCCAGGCATAGCGCTCGCGCTTCATCTTGAAGATCACCACCGTGGCCATGATCAGCGCGATGGCCGCCAGCATCTGGTTGGAGATTCCGAACAGCGGCCAGAGGGTGTTCACCCCGCCCAGCGGATCGGTCACCCCTTGGTGCAGGAAAAAGCCCCAGGCCGCCACGCAAAGCCCGGTCGCCGTGAGATTCGCCGGCCAGGAGGAGGTTTCCTTGAACCGGGGCGCAAAGGTCCCGAGCAGATCCTGCAACATGAAGCGGCCGGCCCGCGTCCCAGCGTCGACGGCGGTCAGGATGAATAGCGCCTCGAAGAGGATGGCGAAGTGATACCAGAAGGCCATCATCGCCTTGCCGCCCATCAGGTGGGAGAAGATGTGCGCCATGCCCACCGCCAGGGTCGGCGCCCCGCCGGCGCGCGAAATGATGGTGGTCTCGCCCACGTCCTTGGCCGTCTGCTCGATCAGCTCGGGGGCGATCGGATGGCCCATGGCGCCGACCGCGACGGAGGCGCTTTCGGCGGTGGTCCCGATCACCGCCGCCGGGCTGTTCATCGTGAAGTAGACGCCCGGGTCGAGGATGGAAGCAGCGATGATCGCCATGATCGCCACGAAGCTTTCCATCAGCATCCCGCCATAGCCGATGAAGCGGGAGTTGACCTCGTTGTCGATCAGCTTGGGCGTGGTCCCAGACGAGATCAGGGCGTGGAAGCCGGAGACCGCGCCGCAGGCGATGGTGATGAACAGGAACGGGAAAAGGGAGCCTGACCAGACCGGCCCGCCACCTGCCGCGAATTGGGTCACGGCCGGCATCTGCAGGTCAGGCCGCATGATCACGATGCCGATGGCCAGGGCCAGGATCGCGCCGATCTTCAGGAAGGTCGAAAGATAGTCGCGCGGCGCCAGCAGCAGCCAGACCGGAAGCACCGCCGCGATCGCGCCGTAGGCGATGAGGATCCAGGAAAGCTGCAGGCCGGTGAAGGTGAAGAGCGGCGCAAGAGTGGGCGAGAGCGCCACCTTCTGCCCGGCCATGATCGCCAGGATCAGCATCACGAAGCCGAAGACCGAAACCTCGCCGATCCGGCCTGGCCGCACGAACCGCATGTAGACGCCCATAACGATCGCGATCGGCACAGTCGCCGCCACAGTGAAGGTCCCCCACGGGCTGGCGGTAAGCGCCTTCACCACGATCAGGGCCAACACCGCCAGGATGATCACCATGATCATGAAGGCGCCGAACAGGGCGATGACACCGGGGATCGGCCCCAACTCTTCCTTGATCAACTCACCCAGCGAACGCCCGTCGCGTCGCATCGAAATGACGAGAACCAGGAAGTCCTGGACCGCGCCGGCCAGCACCACGCCGGCCAGGATCCAGAGAACGCCGGGCAGATAGCCCATCTGGGCGGCGAGCACCGGCCCCACCAGCGGGCCCGCGCCGGCGATGGCCGCGAAATGGTGACCGAACAGGACGTAGCGGTTGGTCGGGACGTAATCCAAGCCGTCGTTGCGCGTGACCGCGGGCGTCTGGCGCGCCGGGTCGAGACGCATCACCCGCGTTGCGATGTAGAGGCTGTAGTAGCGGTAAGCCACGAGATAGACGCAGACGGCCGCGCTCAGAATCCAGATCGAGTTGACTGTTTCGCCCCGAGCCGTCGCCAACACGCCCAGCGAGATCGCGCCCAGGATGGCCAGCAAGGCCCACGGCCCATGTTTGCGCGCCAATTCCATCAAACGACCCTCTCGCTCAGCACCAACCCCGACGCCCGCCCTAGCTACAACTGATTGAGGGCCGCCGTGAACCTCTCTAGGACGGAGCCATGCCTGCCCCCCAGATCAACGCCAGCCTCGAGCGCGTCCTGGACGTGATCGCGCGCGACGCCGCTGGCCTTTCCGATCCGTGGTGGGTGTTCGGCAGCGCCGCCATGGCCCTGGTGGGCGTGCCCGGTCTCTCGCCGCCCGATGTGGACATGATCGTCTCCGAGCGAGACGCCGAAGCGCTGATGGCCAGATGGGCCGCCCAAGCCGTCGAGGCTGCTCCCTCCCCGCTCTTCCGCTCGCGGATCTTCGCCAAGGCCCTGGTGGCTGGCCATCCGGTCGAGATCATGGCCGGGTTCGAGAGCTTCTCCGGCGGCGCCTGGGCGCCCGTGCTTCTCCGCACGCGGCAGCAGATCCCGTGGAAGGACGGGCGGCTCTTCACGCCGACCGCCGCTGAACAGGCCGAAATCTGCCGCCGCTTCGGCCGGGAAAAGGACCTGGCCCGGGTCGCCTTGCTGGAAGCCTTAGCCTAGGTCCTCGCGCACGCGGACGATCAGCGACTGGCTGGCGGTCGCCATCAGCTCTCCGTCCTGTGCGAACAGGTACATGGCGCCGTGGCCAAAGCCCCCGTGGACGCCGTGGATGCGGATGTCGCACAGCACCCATTCCGTAGGCACGATCCGGCGATAGCGGATGGTGTTGTCGAGGCTGTTGCCGCCGGCATTGAGCCCCAGCGCGTTGCCGACGGCGCCGGGAATGAAGTCGGCCATGATCGCCAGAAGGCTCGAATCCACCGCCAGCCCTTCGCGCGAACGGATCCACAGCAACAGGCGTCCGTCGTCGGCAGGCTCTCCGACGATAGCCGAGCCATAACGGCCCTGGGCCACGCGCACCTCAATGCGGCTGTGCAGGTCGTCTCCCCCGCCCCGCCAGTGTTCGGACGGTTCGCAGTCCTCGGGCGGCGGCGCGGCCGGCATGGTCAGCCACTGGCGCGAGATGTCGCTGGGCCGGGCGCCGAGCGCGGCGTTGACGGTCAGGATCTCCTTGTCGCCGACGTGGCTGATGACCCGGGCCTGGCTGTTGTACTTGCCCGCCGCCGGAACCCGGACGTCCAGGTCGACGACGCTGGGCGGACGCGCATAGGAAAGGTACTGGGCCGTGGCCCAGATCACCGGGCGCCCGCAGGTGCGCTCCAGCGCCACGATCGCCGAGGCCATCCCCACGCCGCCGAACATGAAGAGATTGTCCCGCGAGCCGACGCAGACGGCGGGGGTCAGCGGCAGATACCAGCGGTGCGGGTTGTGGGTGGCGCGAAGGTCGAAGAACAGCGGCGAGCTCATGGGCTCTCCATGAGAGCAGCCGCGCCTGGACGCAAGAGGCTTGGCCTTTAGCGCGACGCCGCAGCCGCCTCGGCCTCGTTCCGCAGGCGCCGGTCCGCCTCCTGCATGAGCGATTCCGTCGATTGCTTGCGCGCCTCGCGGACACGAATCTCGTCGACCAGACGCTGATCGGCGTTCTGGACGTGCAGGGCATAGAGGAAAGCGCCGAAGCCGCCCACCGCGGCGACCGTGAGCACCAGGGCGGCGATGGCCGCGATGCCGGTCCAGGTCTTGGACTCCTGCCCGGCCGGCGCCGGCTTCAGATAGGCTGCGCCGATGAAGATCACGCCGGCCAGGAAGGTCGCGCAGCCGCCTTGGTGGATCATCGCCCGCTGACCGACCAAATCGACATTGGCCACCACGCTGGGCGCAAGGCCGATCAGACGGTTGCCTTCGGTAAGCTGGGACACCTCGATCGTGCCGGCGAACACCACTTGGGCCAGGCCAAGGATCGCGAGAATCCATCCGGCAATGATCATCTAGGCGGCTCCTTCAAACGCACGTCGCCCGCGAATCTGTGCGGGCGGGCGGCCACCTTACGCCGCAGCAAAGATCAGTGCCGGGGCGAAACCCCGCCTGCGCAGAAAAACCGCAGGTCAGGCAGTCACGATTTCGACAATCTGCGGAAACGCGCCGAGCTTCACGCTCATGCTGTCGGCGCGCGCCGCCTGCGCGACCGGATCGACGCCCTGCATCGGATCGTAGACCCGCACCTGGCCAGCCTTCGGAAAGCGCACCTGCGCCTGGCTCGGCGATACCTGGATGGGCTTCAGGCCCGCCTCGTCCCAGATATCAGGCTCGTTCCACAGCACGACGAGTGACGATCGCGGTCCCTTCTGCAGGGCCAGGGATCTGGCGGTCGGCGGCAGACCGGAGACAACGGGGTCGGCGAGCGCGGGACCGGCCGCACGTTCCGGCGCCAGGATGCGGCTCAGGTTGTGAAGGGCGCGCGCCGCGATCTTCGGCGAGCCGTCGTATCGGAAGACGCCCCAATGCAGGTTCGGCGTCTTGAAGCCGGGATCCGCCTTCTCATCCAGCAACTCGTAGACGTAGATCCGCTTGCACCCGAGGCTGACGGCGTCGAACAGCCCGTTCAAGGTCAGCAAGGCCTGGGTGTAATCGTCGACCGGCGTGGGAAACTTGCTGGGCGGACCGGTATTGTAGCCGAACTCGGTGATCACCACCGGCCGTGAGCGGCCCTTCAGGACCTTGGCCATGGCCTCCCCGGGCTGTGTCCCGTTCTTCGGATACGGGTGCTCGTTGTCCATGTCCGAGGTCACTTCTAGACGCGGGTAGTTGGCGACCCCCAGCAGCGGGATGTGTTCGAATTCCCGCCGCCGGCGCAGCTCGGCATGCAGGGCGACCATGTAGGCTTTCACGCCCTCGAACCTAGTCTTGGTGTCCTTTACACCGGCGAAGGCGATCGGCTGGTTGTTCGGTTCGTTGGGGCCTTCCAGGAAGTCGATGCCCTTGGCGCCTGGAAAGCCGACAAGAATACGGTCGAGAACTTCGCCGGCTTGCGAGGCGTCATGCTCGGCGGCGCCATTGGGCGAACAGCTCAGGCAAAATCGCACGCCGGCGTCGAGATAGCGCTTGTAGGGAAGCGTGCTGCCGGCCTTCGGCGCAGTGTCCCGGACCCGCATCAGGCCGAGATAGCGCAGCTTCTCGATCGTCCCCGCGTGATCGCGATAGGCGCCGTCGGAGTACCTGACGTGGGTGACGACGCCTATTCGATCGAGGAAGTCATAGGTCCACAGGGCCAATGGATCGAACCGGGAAATCTATCCTGGCGACAGGCCTAGCAGGACCCGCGGCGCAGGAATACGGCGGGAACGGTCTGGACCAGGATACCGAAGTCCATGGCCAGGCACTTGCGGCGGACATAGAGGACGTCAAGCGCCACCCGTTGGCGGTAGGAGACATCGCTGCGGCCGCTGACCTGCCACAGGCCGGTGATGCCCGGGCGCACCGAGCAATAGCTTTCGAACCAGTGGCCGTAGTGAGCCGACTCCGCATGCACTACCGGGCGCGGGCCGACCAGGCTCATCTCGCCACGGAGCACATTGAAGAGTTGGGGCAACTCATCGAGGCTCGAGCGACGCAGGAAGTCGCCCAGCGGCGTGACGCGCGGGTCTGCCTTCAGCTTGTGGCTTGCGGCCCATTCGGCGCGCGCGGCTGGGTCGCTGGCCAGCAGTTCGGCCAGCCGGCGTTCGGCGTCGACCGCCATGCTGCGGAACTTCAGGCAGGGGAAAGCTTGGCCATCCTTGCCGATACGGCGGTGGGCGAAGACGATCGGCCCGCCATCCTGCAGAAAAACCGCCAGCGCCACGATGATCATCAGCGGCGCCAAGAAGATCAGTGCGCCGAGCGCAACAAGGGCGTTCAGATAGTACTCGGCTTCGAAATTAACGATTTTCCGCGCTCTGGCCGAGCTGTTCGTGGTGTTGAGTTCAGGTCGAATAACCTTGGCCTGCGACATCAGTTTACCCATCAAACTCATAGCGAC
Source organism: Pseudomonadota bacterium (assembly GCA_023445705.1). Taxonomy (GTDB): domain Bacteria; phylum Pseudomonadota; class Alphaproteobacteria; order Caulobacterales; family Caulobacteraceae; genus Phenylobacterium. The sequence goes on along the minus strand of JAEXKM010000387.1, from coordinate 641 downwards.
GACAGGGTCGCAAGGTTTTGTGACAAGTCAAACAGCGGTTGAGCTTAGCCGTGTAGAAAATTCATAGCTGAGCTTTCTGGCGCCTTCAACTATGGCGCCGAGCAAAAATGCTGCGCAGTTCAGCAGCAAAAGGCGCTTTAAGCTTAGCCTTATTGGAACCAATTCCCATCTGGCGAAATACGGTGAAGCTTCGAATGGGCTTCCTGCGCGTTTCGCGCGTCAAATACCCGCATCAAGGGAAAACAAAAGCTCGCTTATCTCGTTACCCTACGCACGCAAGACGAGCCCAATCAAAAATAAATCCTACCCATTCAAGCGCAAGCGAGTTCCAGCTCCGCTTGCTTCGGACATCTCATATGGAACTTGGCGTACAAACACACTTTTCTCAGGGTTGGAGTCTTTCGCTCCTAGATACGGCCAAGGCGCTTGGCGTCACAGAAATCAGAGATGCGCAGCCATGGTCGGGCGTAGAGAAGACGCCTGACGTCTACGACTTCCCTGGTGCGTACACGAACTACATGGCCAAGGCGGACATGCTCGGCATTGGTTCGATGTTGACCTTCGCCAGCACCAATACGCTATTCGACAGCGGGCTGACTCCCTACACCCCTGAAGGCCGGCAGGCTTACGCAGACTATATC
>JAEXKM010000345.1 GCA_023445705.1 Pseudomonadota bacterium | reverse complement strand
GTCCAGAACCTGCTGGCGCTTCGTTTCGCCAACACCTTGTTCGAGCCCCTGTGGAACAACCTGACGATCGACCACGTCCAGATCACGGTGGCCGAGACCGAGGGGGTGGGCGACCGCTGGCCCTATTACGACGAATACGGCGCCCTGCGCGACATGGTGCAGAACCACATGCTGCAGCTCCTCTGCCTCGTGGCCATGGAGCCGCCGGCCGACATGGAGCCCGACAGCGTCCGCAACGAGAAGGTCAAGGTGCTGCGCTCGCTTCGGCCGGTGACGCGCGCCGACGTCCAGACCGTGAGCGTGCGCGGGCAGTACACGCCCGGCGTTTCCGGCGGGCAGAGCGCCGAAGGTTATGAGGCCGAGCGGGGCCAGCCTTCGGACATCGAGACCTTCGTGGCCTTGCGGGTCGACATCGACAACTGGCGATGGGCCGGGGTCCCGTTCTTCCTGCGCACGGGTAAGCGGCTGCCGGAGCGACGGACGCAGATCGCCATCCAGTTCAAGCCGGTGCCGCACTCGATCTTCGACGGCGCGGCCAAGGCCGATCTCGCCGCCAACCGGTTGGTCATCGACCTGCAACCGGATGAGGACATCGAGCTGCTGTTGATGAACAAGGCCCCGGGCCTCGCCGAGCGCGGCATGAGGCTGCAATCGTTGCCGCTCTCGCTCTCGCTGGCCAAGGCCTATTCGGGCCCCAACGCCCGCCGGCGGATCGCCTATGAGCGCCTGATCCTCGACGTCATCCAGAACAACAGCACCCTCTTCGTCCGCCGCGACGAGGTCGAGCGGGCCTGGGAATGGGTGGACGGCGTCGCCGACGCCTGGCGGGAATCTGGCATGGCGCCCAAGCCCTATGCCGCCGGAAGCTGGGGGCCTGCGGGGGCCTTCGCGCTCATCGAGCGATCGGATCGCGCCTGGTACGACTAGCCTCTTGACCTCAACCTCGCTTGAGGTTGTAGCGAGATGTCCTTCTCAAGTTCCGCCGGAAGGACATCATGTCTGCGCACGCTTCGATCTTTCGTCCCGCTTCGCCGTCCTGGCGCGCCTCGCCGACCGCCCATCCCGATCAAGCCGACGTTTCCGAGGCGCAGGTCGCCCGCTGGACCGGCCTGGCGACTGGCCTGGCGCGGTCGGCCGCAGAGGTGGCGCTCGCCAGTTGGGAAGGGGCTTCCTGGCCGGCTGCGCTCGCCAGCCATGCCTGCCTGCTGTCGCAGGATGGCCTTGGCCTGATCCATTATCTGCAATGGCGGGGCCAGGCGCCGGCGGCGGTGCGTGGGTTGGACGTGGTGCTGCCTGGCGTGATGCGGGACGAGGCGCGGGCCTACAGCCTTTATCGAAGCCGCATCGCCATACCGGGACGGACGCCCGGCGTAGTCGCGTTGATCGCCTACCGGACCGCGGGTGAGCAGGCGGCCGAGCGCTTCGTCGAATCGATGACCGATGCGGCGTTGGAAGCTCCAGCCGGGCTGATCGCCGGCCACTATCACATCGCCCGGGACGGTTCGCAGGTGCTCAACTACGCCGAATGGACGGATGCGGAAGCCAACGGCGCATTCCGGGGGTCGCGAGCGCAGGCTGTCTTTACCCGCATCGTGGAGGCTTCGCCTGGCGTCGAACCCGCTGGAGGCGCGCTCTATCTGCCGTTCGCGCGCCGGACTAGCTGACGTCCAGGCAGAAGCACCGGCGTTCTCCGGTCGCGCAGTCGGTGATCTCGACCTCGCCCTCGTGGGCGAGGTCGGCGAACTCCAGCGCTGCGTCTTCGAAGCTCGCGCCAAGCACCTCGTAGGTCGCGCCGGTCAGGGCGCGGGCTTCGAAGCGGTGAAGGTTCTGGGTCGCATGGAACATTGGGGTCGCCCTTCGTCAGCGTCGCCCAAGAGGAATCCATGATTCGCCAAAAGGATTCAGCGGACTGATGTCCACGGCTTCGACAGCATGGTCGCGCAGTTGATCAGGCCGACCAGCGAGTAGGTCTGCGGATAGTTGCCCCACAGCTCGGCGCCGTCGAAGGCGATGTCCTCCGACAACAGGCCCGCAGCGGTACGGCGTTCGAGCATCTCTTCGAAGAGATGGCGGGCTTCGTCGGTCCGCCCCGACAGATGCATGGCCTCGATGAGCCAGAACGTACAAATATTGAACGCCGTCTTGGGTTCGCCGAAGTCGTCGGGGATGGCGTAGCGGAGCATGTAGGAGCCGCGGCGCAGGCCCTTTTCGACCGCCGCGATGGTGGCGGCCATCCTCGGATCGTCAGGTTTGACGAACCTGACGTCCACCAACTGCAACAGGCTGGCGTCGAGTTCGTCCCCGCCGAAGGTGGCCGCGAAGCGGCCGAGCTCAGGATTCCAGGCCCGTTCCTCGATCGCCGTCCGCACCCTCGACGCCCGATCGTTCCAATAGGCGGCGCGCTCCAGCAGGCCCAGCTTCTCGGCGGCGTTGCCCAGGCGGTCGCAGGCGGCCCAGCACATGACTGCGGAGTAGGTATGGACGTTCTCGCGCCCGCGGAACTCCCACAGGCTGGCGTCAGGCTGGTCGTGCAGCTCGAAGGCCCGCTCGCCCACCGGCTCGAGCTGGCGGAAGTCGTCCACCGAGGCCGGACGCAGCAGGCGCTCGTCGAAGAAGGCCTGGACCGTGGAAAGGATGATCTGGCCGTAGACGTCGTGCTGCAGGTGTTCGTGCGCCTGGTTGCCGATCCGTACAGGCCCCATGCCGCGATAGCCGGGGAGGTGGTCGGCGAAGCGCTCGGTGAGGGAGGGCTCCATGCCCACGCCATAGAGCGGCTGGATATGGCCCCCGGCCGTGCGGTCCACGATGTTCCGAAGATAGCGCAGGTAGTTTTCCAGGATGTCGGCGGCGCCCAGCCGGTTCAGGGCCTGGACGACGTAATAGGCGTCCCGCAGCCAGCAGTAGCGATAGTCCCAGTTGCGGCCGCTGGCGGCGTGCTCGGGTATCGAGGTGGTCAGGGCTGCGACGATGGCCCCGGTTTCCTCGTGAGTGCAGAGTTTCAGGGTGATGGCGGCGCGGATGACCGCCTCCTGCCACTCCAACGGGATCGACAGGGTGCGCACCCAGTGCCGCCAATAGGCGGTGGTCTCCTTCAGCATGCGCTCGCAGGTGGCGGCGATGTCGGCGTCGAAGCCCTCGTCGGGGCCAAGGAACATCGAGATCGGCTCTTCCAGCCGAAAGGGGCGTTCGGCCTGCAGATGCGAGACGGCGGCGTCGGTGGTCAGGCGCAGGGTCGTGCTGCCGCCGACGAAGCGGATGTGATTGGAGCCTGAGGTGCGGTCAGCCGGCCGCTCCCCCCAATTGACCATGGGGCGGGTCCGGATCCTCACCTTGGCGACGCCGACCAGCGGGCGAACCAGCCGGATGAAGGCCAAGGGCCGGTAGATCCTGCCGAACTGCCGATAGCGCGGGCAGAAGTCGAGCACCTGGATCACTGCGCCGTTGGCGTCGGTTATCTCGGTCGAGAGGATAGGGGTGTTGCGCAGATAGCTCTGCCGCACCGTGGTCTGGTCTTCGACCTCCACACTCCAGAACCCGTGGGTGTCGGGGTTCTCAGCCGGATCGTCGGAAAGCAGCGTGGCGAACATGGGATCGCCGTCGACGCGGGGCGCGCAGGCCCACACCAGGCGGCCGGCGCGATCGATCAGGCCGCTGGCCGCGCAATTGCCGATCGGAAAGAGGTCAAGGTTCTGGGTCATGTGGCAGGAATTCGCGAGGAGCTTCCAGGTTCTTTCCGATGTGCGGTTCCAGGCGAGCCGGTTCTCGAATCGGACGGGTCGGGAAACACTCGCCTAGGACCAGGGTTTGGCGATATTGCGCCCCTTAGCCAAAGTGAGGCCAGATGATCCGCGCCCGCCGCGCCAGAATCGTAGCGACCTTGGGCCCCGCCAGCCGGGAGGCGGGCCGTGTGGCGCAGCTCGCCGCCGCCGGCGCCGACGTTTTCCGGGTGAATTTCAGTCACGGGACCCACGACGATCACGCCCGCACCATCGCCAATGTCCGGGCGGCCGAGGCGCATGTGGGCCGTCCGCTTGCGGTTCTGGCCGACCTGCAGGGGCCGAAGATCCGGCTGGGCGAGTTCGCCGACGGCATGGTGCGCTTGAAGGTCGGGCAGGACTTCCGGCTCGATGTTTCCGATCAGCCTGGCGACGCCTCTCGCGTCGGAGTGCCCCTGGCCGAGGTGTTCAGCGTGCTGCGGCCCGGCTCTGACATCCTGCTGGACGACGGCAAGGTGCGGCTCCGGGTCCGGCGTAACGGGCCGGGCTTCGCCGAGACCGAGGTGCTGGTCGGCGAGCAGCTATCCAATCACAAGGGCCTGAACCTACCGGGCCACGCCATTCCTGTGCCGGCTCTGACTGCCAAGGACCGCGAAGACCTGGCCTTTGCGCTCAAGCAGAATGTCGATTGGATCGCCCTGTCCTTTGTCCAGCGGGCGTCCGACATGGCCGAGTTGCGCCAGATCGTGCAGGGCCGCGCTTCGGTGCTGGCCAAGATTGAGAAGCCGGCCGCCATCGACGCTCTCGACGAGATCCTCGATCTTTGCGACGGCGTGATGATCGCCCGCGGCGACCTGGGCGTGGAGCTCAACCCCGAAGACGTTCCGGTGGTGCAGAAGTCGCTGATCCGGGCGGCGCGCACCCGCGGCATCCCCGTGATCGTGGCGACGCAGATGCTGGAGTCCATGATCCATGCGCCGACCCCGACCAGGGCCGAGGCGTCCGACGTCGCCGGGGCCGTCTACGAGGGGGCGGACGCGGTCATGCTGTCGGCCGAGACCGCGGCGGGAGATTATCCGGTGGAGGCGGTGACGATCATGAACCGCATCCTCGCCAGGGTGGAGCGCGACCCGCGCTGGCCCGAGTTGATGCGGGCCGAATATCCCGTCGAGGACGCCGACGCCGACGCGCTGGTGGCCGCAGCAAGCCGCGCGGCGCAGGCGACGTCGACCGCTTGCATCGTCGCCTTCACCACTACCGGCCAGACAGCCCTGAGGCTGGCGCGCGAGCGGCCGCTGCAGCCGATCATGGCCCTGACGCCTCACCAGCGCACGGCCCGCAAGCTGGCCCTGGTCTGGGGCGTGGAGACGCGGACCGCGCCCAACCTGACCGATCCTGAGGAACTGGCCCGGCTGGCGATCGACCAGGCCATCGCCGCCGACCTGGCCGCGCCCAATCAGCGGGTGATCATTCTGGCGGGGCTGCCGATGGGCTCGCCCGGAGCGGCGAACATCATGCGGATCGCCCACGCCCCGAAAAAATAGGCGGTCGGCGCTGGACGAATTCATAGCTGTCTGGTTATACGTCAATTCATAACTACAAAGTTATGGATCTGCCGTGGCCGACCCTCACGAAGTGCTTTTCCGAACGCTCGCCGATCCGACCCGCCGGTCGATCTTCGAACGGCTGTGCCTTGACGGCGAACTGACGGTCGGAGCGCTGACCGCCGATGCGGGCGTTTCACAGCCTGCGATCTCCAAGCACCTGGCCGTGCTGAAACACGCCGGACTGGTGCGTGATCGACGGGACGGCCGCCAGACCCACTACAGCGCCGAGCTCGGCGCCCTTGCGCCCCTGGTCGACTGGACCAGTCGGATGACCGGCTTCTGGCAAGGCCGGTTCGATGATCTGGAAGACCTCCTCAACAGGATGGACCAATGACCGATACCGAGACCGAAACCCTTTCCGTCGTCGTGGAACGTGACCTGTCGCATCCGGCCGAGAAGATCTGGCGGGCGCTGACGCAACCGCATCTGCTCGAAGCATGGCTGATGAAGACTGACTTCGAGCCCACGCTGAACCGCCGGTTCAGCTTCCGGGCCGAGTGGGGCGCGGTGGAGTGCGAGCTTCTCGAGATCGAGCCGCAGCGCAGCCTCGCCTACACCTGGGGCGACCACGAACTGAAGACGGTGGTGACCTGGACCCTGACGCCGACCGATGCCGGGACCCGGCTGCGCATGGAGCAATCCGGCTTCCGGCCCAATCAGCCCAGGTACTACCAGGGCGCCCAGGGTGGCTGGCCGCGGTTCTTCGATGGGCTTGAGGCTGTTCTGGCGAAGCTGGACTGACCGGCGAAGTGGCGGGCGCGCTGCCGGCCATGAGGAGGTTGCAATGAACCCGAACAAGACCATCCGGCAGGTCCATCGCTGGCTCTCGATCGCCTTCACCCTGGCGGTGATCGCCAATGTCGTGGCCTTGGTGCGTGAGCAACAGGCGGTGTGGATCGGCCTTCTGGCGCTGTTTCCACTCGCCTTGCTGCTGTTGACGGGCCTCTATCTGTTCGTGGCCCCCTACGCCGCGAAATGGCGCGAGGCTCGCAGCGCCTAGAGGAGAGGACGCGATGACCGGTCCGGCCAAGTCCAATAGCTCCGACAAGCCGGTGCTGCTGTCCGGGGGCAATCCGCAAATCGCCAAAGGCTATGGCGACGAGCCCGTCCAGGCCTACATCGCGGCGATGCCGGAGTGGAAGCACGACGTCGGGCGGCGTCTGGACGCCCTGATCGGGCGCGCCGTCCCGGGCGTGCGCAAGGCGGTGAAGTGGAACTCACCCTTCTATGGCGCTGCGGACGATGAGGGGTGGTTCCTCAATTTCCACTGCTTCAACAAGTACGTGAAGGTGGCGTTCTTCAAGGGCGCGTCGCTGGATCCGCCGCCGCCAGGCAGCTCCAAGCACCCGGAAGTCCGCTACCTGAACGTCCACGAGGGCGAGGCCCTCGACGAGGATCGGTTCCTCGCCTGGGTGAAGCAGGCCAGCCAGATCCCCGGCGAGCGGATGTAATCGCCGCTAGCGCTTGATGTTGAGGGCCGCGGCCGCCTGCACCAGCGCGGTCAAGGCCGGCTCGTTCAGCACTTCGCCCTCACGGATGTCGATGGCGCGACGAACATTGCCTTCGAGACTTGAGTTGAAGAGACCGGCCGGGTCGGCGAGCGCGGCGCCCTTGGCGAAGGTCAGCTTGACCACACTCTTGTAGGTTTCGCCGGTGCAGATGATGCCGTGGTGCGACCAGACCGGCACGCCCCGCCATTTCCACTCCTCGACTACGTCCGGTACGGCTCGCTGGATCAGCGAGCGCACATGGGCCAGGGTTTCACCGCGCCAATCGGCCAGATCAGCGATCCGCGCATCGATCAACTGCGAAGGGGCGGCGTCACCGTCAGGGCTCTTCGACATGGCTTCAACTCCTGGGGCGTCCTAGACGACCTTCACAGGTATGCCAGTTCGTCCACGCCCCTGCACGTCGACGCGACGACCGGCGCGCTCGAAACCGAGATCGACCTTTTCGTCCCCGATCCGCAGGCCATCGACCGTCAGCCAGTCCACCCCGTTGGGCAGGTGGGGGTCGGAAACCCGGACCTCGCGGTTCCAGCCGTCGACGTTCACGCCGAGGCAGGCCTGCAGCATCATGAACACCGAACCGGCGGCCCAGGCCTGCGGCAGGCAGGCGACCGGATAGGCGACGGGCGGTTCGCCCGCCATCCGCGGAAATCCGCAGAACAGTTCCGGAAGGCGCATCTCAAAGGTGTTGGCGGTTTCGAAAAGGCCAGAGGTCAGGCTGAGCACGCCGTCGCGCTCGCCGTATCGCGCCAGGCCCAGGGCGCAGATCGCCGTGTCGTGGGGCCAGACCGAGCCGTTGTGATAGCTCATCGGATTGAAGCGCGGCTCTCCGACGGCGAGGGTCCGCACGCCCCACCCGGAATCGAAAGACGCCGACATCAGCCGCTGAGCCACCTTGCGGGCTCGGGCGGCGCTGGGCAGGCCGGAAAACAGCAGATGGCCGGGGTTGCTGGTCAGCACCCGGCAGAGCTCACCGTCGCCATCGATGGCTATGCCGTAGTATCCGACATCCTCCATCCAGAAGCGCTTCTCGACGGCTTCGCGGATCTGCTCGGCGCGGGCGGCCCAGCGGGCGGCGTTGTCCTGGTCGCCGCGGTGATGGGCGAGCTTGGCCATGGCCCGATAGGCGGCGAAGGCGTAGCCCTGGACCTCGACCAGGGCGATGGGGCCGTTGGGAAAGCGCCCGTCGGCGTGGAAGACGCTGTCCTCGCTGTCTTTCCACCCCTGGTTCGCCAGTCCGGACTCATGGCCGCGCTTGTAGTCGATGAGGCCGTCGCCATCGGAGTCGCCGTAGGCGTCGATCCAGTGGATTGCGTTCATCAGCGCCGGCCAGAGGTCGTCGATCAGCGCGAGATCGCGGGTCCGTTCGGCATAGGCGCCGGCCAGGGCCACGAAGAGCGGCGTGGTGTCGACGCCGCCGTAGTAGCGGGCGAACGGCACCTCGCCCATGGCCGGCATCTCGCCCTTGCGGGTCTCGTGCATGATCTTGCCGGGCGCGGAGTCCCGGAAGGCCGAAACCTCCTCGGCCTGGTGGGCGGCCAGATAGGTGAGCACCCCGCGCGCCAGCGAGGGTTCGAACCAGAGGATCTGCCAGGCGGTGATGATGGCGTCGCGCCCGAATGCGGTCGAGAACCAGGGGATGCCGGCATAGGGATATGGGCCGGTCTCCATCCGCGTGGTCAGCAGGGCGAGATCGGCGCGGGACTTCTCGATCCACTCGTTGAACAGCCGCCCCGAACTCTTGATGCGCGCGCCGTGCCGCCGCCGGGCGCGCATGTCCCAGCGGGCGCGGGCGGCGGCGTAGCGGAAACGCTCGCGGCTGGGGATCACCCCGGTGGTGGCGCCGATCTCGATGTAGAGCTCCAGCCGGCCCTCGGGCTGCAGGGAATACATGTAGTCGGCGCGCTGGCCGGTGATCCGGCCAGGCGGGTCGGAAAAGGAGATGACGCTGGTCCGCTCGACCTGATCCAGCCCCTCATAGGCGAAGCGCACGCTGCGGCCGTCGGTCTCGGCCGGGTGGAGATAGCCGCGCTGACGGCGATGCATCCCGCGGACCTCGAACATGTCGCAAAAGTCCGCCCCGAACTCCACCGAGAGCGGGATCAGCACGACGTCGCGGCTGTAGTTCACGCAGCAGATTCGCTCGTAGAGCCGTTCTTCCCAAAGGAACCGCTTGCGCTCGACGTGCAGCACGCCTGGCGGCCCCACCGGCCCGCCCGGATAGGGCAGGGCCTGATTGGCGCCATGCGAGGTGAAAAAGACGTTGTCCTGGGCGATCGCGGCCGACAGCAGCGACGGTGGGCGCCCGCCGATCAGCACTCGGAAACGCGAGAGGATCCGCGTGTCGTTGTGAAAGAGGCCGTCTCCTGTCCCCAGGATGTCGCCGAAGGCGTCGGCGACGACGAAGGTGTCCTTGTCCTTCAGCGCGAACAGCCGGTAGGGAACCCTCGGTTCACCCGTTTCGCCGAGCTCGACCGACGCGTCTGGCGCCGGGGCGATATCGTCCATCTGTCTCTGCCTCAGGCGTTCGCGACGAGCGCGACGCCCCGTTCCGGACGGGCCGTTCCAAGGCCGGCGTAGAGATCAAGATAACGCCGGGCCATGGCGACGGCGGAGAATCGTTCATCAAATCTGCGCCTGACCTCGCGACGGTTCAAGCTGAGCACTCGCGGAAGGGCGGCGACGGCCTCATCGTCATTGGTGACGATGGCCCCGGTGACGCCGTCCTCGATCACCTCCGGCACCGAGCCGCAACCATAGGCCAGCACCGGCGTGCCGCAGGCCATGGCCTCTATCATCACCAGCCCGAACGGTTCGGGCCAATCGATGGGAAAGAGCAAGGCCTCGGCTCCGCCCAGGAACGCCGACTTCTGGTCGTCGCCGATCTCGCCGATGAATTCGACCAGGCTTTCACCGGCCAGGAGCGGGGCGATCTGTTCCTCGTAGTAGCGGGTGTCCGCGGCGTCGACCTTGGCGGCGATCTTCAAGGGCCGGCCCAGGCGCTTGGCCAGGGCGATGGCGCGATCGGGCCGCTTTTCCGGCGATATCCGGCCGAGGAAGGCGAGATAGCCGCCCTGTTCGAAGCTGGGCTGATAGAGGTCGGCCTTCATGCCGTGATGCACCGTGCCGGCCCAGTTCGCGAAGGCGATCGGCAGCCGCTGCGAATCCGAGATCGAGACCAGCGGGTATTGCTTCCAGCGCCAATAGACGCCGGGGAGGTCCTTCAGGTCGAGGCGTCCGTGCAGGGTGGTGATGGTCTTCTCCGCCACGTCCTCGAACAGCGGGAAGTGGACCATGTCGGTGTGGAAGTGGATCACGTCGAATTCGTGCGCGCGGCGGCGAACGTCCCACAACATCGACATGTGCGCGGCCAGGTCGGACTTCAGAGGTTCGGGATCCAGCCGAATGGCCTGATCGCGCACCTTCACCAGGGTGGCGGACGTCCTCGCCTCGGCGGTCGCAAAGAGCGTCACCTCGTGACCCAACTCCACGAGCGCGTCGGTCAGATGGGCGACGACGCGCTCCGTCCCCCCGTAGAACCGTGGCGGCACGGCTTCGTAGAGAGGTGGAACCTGGGCAATACGCATGACGCTGTCTCCTTGGGGCGGGAAGCGCCGTGGCGCGGGCTCATGCGCCGATCGGGGCCGCTGGGTTAGTTCACAACCAGGGCCTCTGGTTCCGATTCGCTTCGCGCGTTTTTGGCGTGAGCGAGGCGAATCCCTGGCGCGTTTGGGACGCGGCCGCGTTATGGCCCTGTGATGATCGAAAGCTGTGCAGCTCCCGACGCCTTGGCCGACCTCGCGGCGGGCGTCGTCGTGACGGCGTTAGAGGATGCGATCGCTCGGCGAGGGCGGGCGGTTCTGGTGGGCACCGGTGGTCGTTCGCCAGCGCCCGTCTACGACCGGCTGGCCCATGCGCCTCTCAATTGGTCGCGTGTCGATGTGACCCTCTCGGATGATCGCTTCGTGCCGCCGACCGCTCCGGAGTCCAACGAGCGCCTGGTCCGGGAGCGCTTGCTGGTGGGCCCAGCGGCCGCGGCGACGTTCACGCCGATCAGCGTCGAGGCCGAGAGCGTCGAGGCTGCGGCGCAGGCGGTAGAGGCTGGTGTCCGGAGTCTGGCGCCGTTCGACGTCATGCTGCTGGGCATGGGCGACGACGGACATGTCGCTTCGCTGATCCCGGGCAGCCCGGTGCTGGCGCAGGGCATGGACCCGGCGGGAGATCGCTTCTGTCTGGGAATTCCGGCCGGCGTCGGATCGCCGCCGGTGGCGCGAGTGACCTTGACCATGGCGGCGCTGCTGCAGGCGAAGCTGACCCTGATCCTCATCTCCGGCGAGACCAAGCGCCAGATCGTGGCCGAGGGGAACGGACTGCCCGTGCATGCGCTGCTGGAACAGGCTAAAGCGCCCGTGCGCATTCTCTGGACACCGTAAGAGTCGGAGTGAGTTCCAATGGCTGCCGCCCTGCATCCCGTCACCGCCGCGGTCACCGCCCGCATCGTCGAGCGCAGCCGCCAGACGCGGGAGGATTATCTGCGCCACATTGGCCAGGCGCAGCACGACGGCCCCGGGCGGGCCAAGCTCTCCTGCGCCAACTGGGCCCATGCCTTCGCCGCCAGCCCCGAGGATGACAAGCAGCGGATGCGCAATCCGTCGGCGCCGAACGTCGCTATCGTCTCGGCCTATAACGACATGCTCTCGGCGCATCAGCCGCTGGAGCGGTTCCCGCCGATCATCAAGGCTGCGGCCGAAGCGGTGGGAGCGACGGCCCAGTTCGCCGGCGGCGTGCCGGCCATGTGCGACGGGGTCACCCAGGGGCGGCCCGGGATGGAGCTGTCCCTCTTCTCGCGCGACGTCATCGCCATGTCGACGGCGGTGGCCCTGACCCACGACGCCTTCGACGCGGCGCTCATGCTGGGCATCTGCGACAAGATCGTGCCGGGCCTGGTGATCGGGGCGCTGTCCTTCGGGCACCTGCCGGTGATCTTCGTGCCGGGCGGGCCGATGACCTCGGGCATCTCGAACACCGAGAAGGCGCGGGTCCGCGGCCTGTTCGCCGAGGGCAAGGCCACGCGCGACGAGCTGCTCGACAGCGAGATGAAGTCCTATCATGGCCCGGGCACCTGCACCTTCTACGGCACGGCCAACTCCAACCAGATGATGATGGAGATGATGGGCCTGCACCTGCCCGGCTCGGCCTTCGTGCACCCCAACACGCCGCTGCGGGACGCCCTGGTCGCCGCCGCGCCCAAGCGTGCGGTGGAGATCGCGCACGGGACCAACGCCTATACGCCGATGGCCTCGGTGGTGGACGAGAAGTCGATCATCAACGCCATGGCCGGCCTGCTGGCGACCGGCGGCTCGACCAATCACACCCTCCACCTCGTGGCCATGGCGCGGGCGGCCGGAGTGATCATCGACTGGTCCGACTTCGACGAGCTCTCGCGCATCACGCCGTTGCTGGCGAGGGTCTATCCGAACGGCTCGGAGGACGTGAACGCCTTTCACGCTGCGGGCGGAATGGCCTTCGTGGTGCGCGAACTGCTGGACGCCGGACTGGCGCACGAGGACGTGGTGACGGTGGCCGGCGGCAATTTGCGCGCCTACCAGCAGGAGCCCTTCCTGCAGGACGGCGAACTGGTCTGGCGTGAGGGCGCGGCCGAGTCGCTCAACCTCGACATCCTGCGGCCGGCCAGCGACCCGTTCCAGCCGGAGGGCGGCATCCGCCTGCTGCGCGGGCCGCTCGGCCGCGCCGTGATCAAGACCTCGGCGGTCAAGGAAGCGAACCTGAAGGTCGAGGCTCCGGCCCTCGTCTTCGAGGACCAGGACGAGCTGCTGGCCGCCCATGCGCGCGGCGAACTCAACCGCGATTTCATCGCCGTCGTGCGTTTCCAGGGGCCGACCGCGAATGGCATGCCCGAGCTGCATAGCCTGACGCCGGTCCTGGGCGTGCTGCAGGACAAGGGGTTCAAGGTGGCCCTGGTGACCGACGGCCGCATGAGCGGCGCTTCGGGCAAGGTGCCGGCGGCGATCCACGTCACGCCGGAGGCCGCCCATGGCGGTCCGCTGTCACAGGTGCGCGACGGAGACCTGATACGGGTCGACGCCCACGCTGGCTCGCTGGAGATCCTGGTCGACCCGGCCGAGCTGGCGGCGCGGCCGAAGGCGTCGATCTCGGGCTCGAACGTGGGCTATGGGCGTGAGCTGTTCGGCTGGATGCGCCGGGCGGCGGCGCCCGCCGAACTCGGCGGCGGCGCCCTCTTTGGAGAGCTTGCGTGAAGATCGTCTATACCGGCCTCGTCGGCGATATCGGGGGCACCAATGCGAGACTGGCGGTGGTCGACTCCGCTGGCCGCATTCGCAATCCCAAGACCTATCCGGCCGGCGAGTACAGCTCGCTCACCGAGGTGATCGCCGAGTACCTTGAGACTACGGTCGGGCGTCAGCGCCTGCAAAACGCCGTACTGGCGGTGGCAGGACCGGTCGTCGATGGCGAGATCGAGTTCACCAACTTGGACTGGCGCATCTCCGAGGCCGAGCTGATCGGAGCCTTCGAGTTCCATGCGGTCAGGCTGGTGAATGATTTCGCGGCTCAGGCCATGGCCGCGCCGGTGCTGGACGCTGACGACCTGCGCCCGATCGGCGATGTCACCCGCGGGACCGACGGCGCGCCCATGCTGGTGCTGGGGGCGGGAACCGGCTTCGGCGTGGCCATGCTGGCGCGCACCGACCGGGGAGACGTGGCGATCCCCAGCGAGGGCGGCCACGCGGCCTTCGCGCCGTATGACCAGGTCGAGGCGGTCATCTGGGAAAACCTGCGCAAGGTCCACGGGCGGGTGTCCATCGAGCGGCTGCTGTCGGGGCCAGGCCTCTACGCCCTCTATCGCGGCCTGGCCGAGGTTCGGGGCGTGCCGGCGGACCTGAAGGACGAGAAGGAGGTCATGAGCGCGGGCCAGCAGGGCGGCGACCTCCTGGCCGACGAGACCCTGGAACGGTTCTGCGAAATCATGGGATCGGCCGCAGGCGACATCGCCCTGACCACGGGCGCGCGGGGCGGGGTCTATGTGGCCGGCGGCATCGCCCCGCGCCTAGCCGACCGCCTGGCCGCTGGCGGTTTCCGGCGGCGGTTCGAGGACAAGGGCCGGCTCTCGGATTTCATGCATGACATTCCGACCTATCTGATCGTCCATCCCTATGCTGCGCTGGTGGGGGCGGCGCGGCTGCTGGAGCAGCTGGAGAAGAGCCCGCTATGACGCTCACCGAGATCCTGAAGCTCGCCCCGGTCGTGCCGGTGCTGATCATCGAGGACGAAGCCCAGGCTGCGCCGTTGGCCAAGGCGCTGGTCGCGGGTGGCCTCTATGCCCTTGAAGTTACACTGAGAACGCCTGTGGCCCTTGAGTGCATCCGCCGCATCGCGGGGGAGGTCGAAGGGGCGGTCGTGGGCGCCGGGACGGTGACCACCGCTTCGGCCCGCCAGGCCTGCGCCGACGCCGGCGCGCGCTTCGCCGTCAGTCCCGGCCTGATCGAGGGGGAGGCGGCCGAGGGGCCGATCCCGCTGCTGCCGGGCGTGGCGACGGCGACGGAGTTGATGTCCGGTCTGCGCGCCGGCTTTTCTCACTTCAAGCTGTTCCCGGCCAATGTGGTCGGGGGTGTCGGAGCGCTGAAAGCCTTCGCCAGCCCGTTCCCGCAGGCCAGCTTCTGCCCGACCGGCGGGGTCGATGCGAAGAACGCAGGCGATTACCTGGCCCTGCCCAACGTGATCTGCGTGGGCGGAAGCTGGGTGGCGCCGGCCGAGGCGGTGCGCGCGGGCGACTGGGAACGGATCACGAAATTGGCTGCCGAAGCGGCTGCGATCGGCAGGTAATCGGCCGATCGCGTCCAACTTCCTGCCGCTAGCGCCCCTTGAAGACGCCTGGGCGGCGCTCCTGGACCGCGCGGACCCCTTCGGCGAAGTCGTCAGTGGCGCGCAGGATGGTCTGCTGCTCGTGCTCGTGATTGGTCTGGGCGCGGACGGCGGCGGCGAGGTCTCCGCGCAAGGTCTTGCGGGTGGCGACGACGGCGAGCGGCGCGTTCTCGGCGATCTCGGCGGCGAGGGCCTGGGCCGCCGGCAGCAGCTCGTGCAGCGGCACGAGTTCGTCGGCCATGCCCCAGGCGAGAGCCTCCTCACCCTTGATGCGGCGCCCGGTCAGGAACATCAGGTTGGCGCGTTGCTCGCCGATCAGGCGGGGCAGGGTGTGGGTCAGGCCAAAGCCCGGATGGAAGCCCAGCTTGACGAAGTTGGCCGAGAAGCGCGCCTCGGGCGCGACCACCCGGAAGTCCGCCACCAGGGCGAGGCCCAGGCCCGCGCCGACCGCGGCGCCCTGCACGGCCGCGATGATTGGGGTTTCGATCGAGAACAGGCGGACGGCCTGGTCGTAAAGGCTGTCGATCCCGCTCATCCCCGTGCCGCCGATGCCGGTCGGCGAAACCAGGTCCGCGCCGGCGCAGAAGGCCTTGCCGGCCGAGGTGAGCACGACGGCGCGGATGTCGTTGTCCTTGTCGAGGGTCTCGAGCGCGTCGGCGAGGTCGCGCATCAGCTCCACCGAGACGTGGTTGTTGGGCGGCCGATCGATGACCGCAGTCGCCACATGGCCGTCGGTGGTGATGGTCAGGTGGTCGCCATAGGCCGTTTTCATCGTCTCGATCCCATCAGGTTGCGGGCCACCACCCACTTATGGACTTCGGTGGGGCCGTCATAGATTCGCATGGTTCGCAGCCGCGAAGCCATGAGTTGCAGCGGCAGTTCCTTGGTCATGCCCATGGCGCCGAAGGTCTGCATCGCGCGGTCCACGACCTCCCAGGCCATCTCGGTGGCGTAGGCCTTGATCATCGAGATCTCGAGCCGAACGTCGCGGCCCTGGTCGAGTTTCCAGGCGCAGTCATAGGTCATCAGGCGAGCGGCGTGGATGCGCGTGGCGGCGTCGGCCACCCACCACTGGATGGCTTGCCGCTCGGACAGGGGCAGGCCGAAGGTCTTACGCTGTGGCGCGTACTCGCAGATCATGTCGAGGGCGCGCTGCGCCATACCGATCGACCAGGACGCCATCTCGATCCGCCGGGTTCCCAGGCGAAGCTGCATCGGCCCGAAGCCGTTGCCCTCCTGGCCGAGGAGCTTCCATCCCTCGACGCGGCAATCCTCCAACGCCACCTCGTAGGTCGCCTGGCCGCCGATCATCGGGATGCGGCGCAGGACGTTGAAGCCCGGCGTTCCGCGGTCGACGAGGAAGGCCGAGATGCCGCCCCGCGAGCCCTTCTCGCGGTCGGTCACGGCCATGAGGATGGTGAAGTCGGCTTCCTCCGCCCGGGTGATCCAGATCTTGCGGCCGTTGATGATCCAGTCCTCGCCGTCGCGCTCGGCGCGGGTGATCATGCCCGCCGGGTCGGCGCCGGCGCCGGGCTCGGAGATCCCGATCGCGCTGACCGTCTCGCCGCGGACATAGGGGGCGAGATAGGCCTCGCGCTGACGCTCGTTCACGGTGGCGGCCAGCATGCGCAGGTTCGGGCTGTCCGGCGGCAGAGTGTAGGGCGTGATCGTGCGGCCGAGCTCTTCGTTGACGCCGACCATGGCCACGTTGGGCAGGTCGACCCCGCCCACGTCTTCAGGTGCGTCCAGGCCCCAGAGGCCGAGGGACTTGGAAACCTCGTCCAGACGCTGGTTCTCGGCCGCGCCTATGCCCAGGCCCTTGCCGTCCGCCTCGCGGGCCAGCACCCCGGCTTCGAGGGGCATCAGTTCGTCCTGAACGAACCGGGCGACCAGCTCCTTCAGCATCCTGTGTTCGTCGGAAAGCGCGAAGTCCACTAGCCCTCCCCCGCGTCAATGCGCGATCTTTGCGGCCGATCATATCGATGCGGTTCGCAGAGGGGAGGCCTGACGTGGCGGAAGTAAAGCAGCTAGCCCAGGAAGCCACGGGGCCGCTGAAGGGGATACGGATCCTCGACCTGACCAGCGTCGTGTTCGGCGCCTACGCCACCCAGATGCTGGGCGACCAGGGCGCGGAGATCATCAAGCTTGAGGACCCCGGTTCGGGGCGCGGCGATGGCGGCGACATCATGCGCTGGCCGGGCCACACGCCGAAGGACTGGCCGCGAGACCTTGGGCCCATCTTCCTGGCGATCAACCGCAACAAGCGCTCGGTGCTGATCGACCTGAAGTATCCGAAGTCGCGCCCCGCGCTCGAGGCCCTGATCCGAAGCTGCGACGTCTTCGCCACCTCGATCCGATATGACGGGCTCAAGCGGCTGGGCCTTGCCTATGAGGACGTGAAGGCGCTGCGGCCCGACGTGGTCTATGTCCACGCGGCGGGGTACGGCTCGGAAGGGCCCTATGCCGGCGAGCCGGCCTATGACGACCTCATCCAGTCGGCCTCCGGGCTCGCCGACGTCTTGCCGCGGACGGACGGGAACCCCACCCCGCGCATCCTGCCCAGCCTGGTGGCCGACAAGGTCTCGGGGCTCTTCATGTGCCAGGCGATCACGGCCGGCCTGCTGTCGCGCGAGCGCAATGGCGAGGGGCAGTTCATCGAGGTGCCGATGCTGGAATGCGTCACCAGCTTCAACCTGGTGGAGCACCTCTACGACCACACCTTCGACCCGCCGACCGGGCAGTGGGGCTATCAGCGCGTGGTCAACCCGCACCGCAAGCCGTTCCCGACCAAGGACGGCTATATCGGCCTGCTGCCCTACACCGACAAGCAGTGGGACATCTTCTTCGAGGTGGCCGGGTGGGGCGAAACCTTCGGCAAGGACCCCCGCTTCCAGGGCGCCGAGCGGGGCCGCAACATCCACGAGCTCTACGCGCTGGTGGAGACGGTGACCGTCACCAAGACCTCCGACGAGTGGATCGATCTGCTGAAGCCGCTGTCGATCCCGATCACGCGCACGAACCGGCTGGACGACCTGCCGACCGATCCGCACCTGCAGGCGGTGGGCTTCTTCGAGAAATACGAGCATCCCCAGGCGGGGAAGTATGTGGCCATGAAGCCGCCGGTGAAGTTCACCGGCACGCCGTCCAACATCCGCCGCCATCCTCCGAGGCTCGGCGAGCATACGGACGAGGTGATGGCCGAGCTGTCGCAGACCGAGGGGGCCTGAGGGCGGGCGGCTTTGCCAGTGGGCGGCCCGCCTGTCGGCGGCCCCCTCCGTCTCGATGCTTTCGCATCTCTCCCAGAAGGGCAGGGCTATCGCATTTGGGTGTCATCCCGGTTTCGGCCGCAGGCCGAAGACCGGGACCCATAAGCACTGATCAATCAG
>JAEXKM010000320.1 GCA_023445705.1 Pseudomonadota bacterium | reverse complement strand
GTTCAATCCCTGTCGCATCCACCATTCTTTCTTCGATTTTTTGGTTCTAGCGCCGCACCTCGCGGCGCGCAGGCAGACGCCGCAGTCGCTCGGCTCTGCTGGCGATCGCATTCGACGTCCCGCGGGCTTGCACGCTGAAGCCGCGGGACGATCGGTTGGCCGAGTCTACTGTGCTTCGGCTGAGGCTATGTCCACGCACCGGCCTGCAAAGGCCGAGCCGCCGAAGCCGGCGAGCTGGAGGTCGCCGGTCTGACGGTTCAGGGTGAGTTGGGGGCGGTCGAGGATGCTGAGGCCGACCTGGGCCGAGAGGCTGCCGTCGGCAAGATCGATCTGCTGCAGCGGGCGCCAGCCATTCGCGGCATCGGCTGTCCGGGTGGGCGGCAACAACGCCCCGGGTAGACGCACGCGGCCTTCTGCGCCGTCAGTTTCGAGGCGGACATGCCCCTCGCTCGGCATGGACTTGCCGCCGGCCGTGACCGTGCCGTCGCACTGGAGGTTGACCGCGGCCAAGGCGGGGGTGACAAAGGCGACGGCCAGAATACCGCCCAATAAATACGCACGCATCCAGATCAACATTGCTCCAATATTATTCAAAATCTCTACATCGCTTTGATTTTGAATGATTTCGAAAGATCGCCCAATCGATAGGCGGCCGTGCGCAATTTATGATCTATAGATTTCCACACGATGCTTAGTCCGTGACGTAGCGTTTCTGACATCGCCATTTTGAACGCGGCTCAGGGCCAGGATGATGACGGGCGGGCTTTTCCGACAACTCGAGCAAAGGCCACGACTTTCGCTGGCGTTGGCGCTCGCGGCCGGGCTCGCCTTGACCTGGGTGCTGCAGACCCGCCCTCCGCCGACCAAGGCGCTGCGCCTGACGCCAGTGGTGGAGTCGGTGCTGACAGACACCGGTTCGCCCCGGCTCGGCGCAACCCATCCGGACGTGATCGTCGTCGTCTTCACCGACTACCGCTGCGCCATCTGCCGCAAGACCGACCCGGCGCTGGCGCGGCTGCTGGCGACCGACCCTGGGGTCCAGGTGATCTATAAGGACTGGCCTATCCTGGGAGAGCAGTCCCTCGTCGGGGCCAGGATCGCCCTCGCCGCTCACCAACTTGGCCGATACGCCCAGATGCACCGCGTGCTGATGGCCGAGCGCGGGCCGCTATCGCTCGAAACCGTCCCGCGGCTGGCCGACCAGGCGGGCGTGGACCCGAAGGCGCTGACCGCAGTGTTGGAGAGCCAGGGAGAAGCGATCGAGGCACAGCTCAACCGTCACAGAGCTCAGGCCTTCGCCCTGGGACTGCAGGGTACGCCGGCCTACCTCGTTGGTCCGTATCTCATCCAAGGCGGACTGGACGATGGCAAGCTGGCGGCCCTGGTCACCAGGGCCAGGAGGTCCGGGCCGCCAAAACCCTAAGCTCGGCCATGAACCTTCGGGGCCACGGCGACGTTTGGTCTGGATGTTCGTTCAGCGTCCCGCCCCGCCCCGCAACTCGATGTACGATCTGGCCGGCCGTCCCGGCTGGCGCGACTTCCGCGCGAGTGGCCGAGCGTATCGCGCGCGGCTGTTCCGCGACGATGTCGAGGCGCTCGAACGGCGGCTCGAAGAGCCCTATCTGGAAAAGCTGGTCTAGGCCGCCAGATCCCGGGCGCGCGCCGGCGGCGGCTTCGAGAAGGCCATCACGCCATCATCCACCCCGCCGAAGCGTAAGGACACCAGATCGAGCGCGTAGTTCTGATGCAGCTTCCAGGGCTTTTTCACGCCCTGCTTGGGGAACTGGTCGATCCCCCGCTGGACGTATCCGGAACTGAAGTCGAGCCAAGGCGCCTCGCCAACCGTCGGGTCGGGCGTCGGTACGCACTGGCGCGTCCCGGTGCGCTCCATGTGCTTGAGCAGCCGGCAGACATATTCGCAGGTCAGGTCGCACTTCAGCGTCCAGGAGGCGTTGGTGTAACCGAAGGCCGAGGCTAGGTTGGGGACCCCGCTATACATCATCCCCTTGTAGCTCATGGTCTTGGCCATATCGATGCGCTCGCCGTCGACGCTGACCTCGAGGCCGCTCAGCAATTGCAGCTTCAGCCCGGTGGCGCTGACGACGACGTCCGCCTCCAGTTCCTGACCGGACTTCAGCTTCAGACCCCGCTCGGTGAAGGTGTCGATGTGGTCGGTCACGACGGAGGCCGCGCCGGCCTTGATGGCGTCGAAGAGATCTGCGTCGGGCACCAGGCACAGGCGCTGGTCCCAGGGATTGTAGCGCGGGGTGAAATGGGTCTCGACGTCGTAGTCCGGTCCCAGGTGCTCGCGCACCTGCTCGATGATCTTGGCCTTCACCTTTTCCGGCCGCTTGCGCGCCAGGTTGAAGAACAGCATGCCGAAAAGCACGTTGCGCCAGCGCGTGAGCCCATAGGCGAGCTTGGCCGGCAGCTTGGCCCGCAGCCAGTTGGCGGCGGCGTCCTCTGCGGGCCTGGAGACCACATAGGTCGGAGACCGCTGCAGCATGACGACGTGGCCGGCGGTCTTGGCCATCTCCGGAACCAGGGTGACGGCGGTCGCACCGCTGCCGATCACCACGACGCGTTTGCCGGCATAGTCCAGATCGTGCGGCCAGGCCTGCGGGTGCGCCAGCCGCCCCTGGAAACGGTCCGCGCCTGGGAAGTCGGGCATGTAGCCGCCCGCGTAGTCGTAGTAGCCGCTGCACATGAAGAGGAAATTGCAGGTCAGCCGGACGAGCTTCCTCTCCGGCCCGACCTCGGCCTCGACCGTCCAGGCCGCGTCCTGCGAGGACCAGGCTGCTCGCTTCACCTGATGGCCGAAGCGGATATGACGGTCGATACCGTGCTCGCGCGCGGTCTCGCGCACGTAGTTCAGGATCGAGGGCCCGTCGGCGATGGCCTTGGCCTCCCGCCACGGCTTGAAAGCGTAGGACGTCGAAGTGTTCGGTGGCCAAGATCGGTTCCTTTAGCGCAGCCCGGGCGGCAATCACGCAAAGATGCGCTCTCGGACACTGTTCGCCAACCACCGGTCGTCTGGAGACGCTATACAGCCAGGGTTGATCGGGAGAACCCATGATGGCGCAGTCCGGCAGGCCGCGAGTGGTGATCGTCGGTGGCGGCTTCGGCGGCCTGGAGGCCGCTCGGGGCCTGGCCAAGGCGCCGGTGGAGATCACGCTTCTCGACCAGCGTAACTACCACCTCTTTCAACCCCTGCTCTATCAGGTGGCGACCGCCGCTCTCTCGCCTTCGGAGATCGCCTGGCCGCTGCGGCACGTGCTGACCCGCCAGGCCAATGTGCGGGTGGTGATGGCCGAGGCGCTGTCGGTCGACCTTGAGCGCCGCGAGGTGGAGAGCTCTGCCGGCTCGTTTTCCTATGACCACCTGATCATCGCCACCGGCGCGACCCACTCCTACTTCGGCAAACCGGAGTGGGAGCGATATGCGCCGGGGCTCAAGAGCCTCGACGATGCGACCGAGCTGCGCAGGCGCATCCTATCGGCCTTCGAACATGCCGAGACGGCGCCGTCGTCCGCGCGCGCAGCCCTGCTGACTTTCGTAATCGTGGGCGGAGGGGCCACCGGCGTCGAAATGGCCGGCGCCGTCGCCGAGCTGGCGCATGACGCCTTGAGCCGCGACTTCAGAGAGATCGATCCCAGCCTGGCGAGGGTGCTGCTGATCGAGGGCGGGCCAAGGGTGCTGCCCGCTCTCGCCCAGGACCTCTCAGCCTATTCGGCGCGGGCGCTCAAGGAGCTCGGCGTGGAGCTGATGACCGGGACGACAGTCACCGGCCTGGAGGAAGGCCGCGTGCAATTGGGCGACCAGACCATCGAGGCCGGGACGATCATCTGGGCGGCAGGCGTCGCCGCCTCCCCGCTGGCTGCGCAACTCGCCGCAGAGCATGATCGGGCTGGACGGATCAAGGTCGCAGCCGACCTATCCCTGCCCGACCACCCAGAGGTCTTCGTGGTCGGAGACGCGGCGGCCATGCAATCAGGCGGCAAGGCCGTGCCCGGCATCGCCCCTGCGGCCAAGCAGGCAGGACGCCACGCCGCGCACCAGATCGTCGCGCAGATCATGGGGCGACCGACAGCGCCCTTCGGCTACAGCCATGCCGGCGATCTGGCGACGATCGGCCGCCACAACGCGGCGGTCCAGCTCGGCAAGCTGAAGCTGACCGGCTTCATCGGATGGGTCTTCTGGGGCGTGGCGCACGTCTATTTCCTGATCGGGCTTCGCAACCGGATCGCCGTGGCGTTCGACTGGCTGTGGAGCTGGCTCACCCGGCAGAGAAACATCCGTCTGATCGTCCAGCGCAAGGAGCGCGCCGGGCCCCAGTCTCAGCTCGCCGCCGGCCAGCCTCCGCCCAAGGCCTTATAGACGGCCGCCACGTCGGTGTTCACGCCGGTCTCCGCGCTCGCCACGGCGTCCTCCGCCGCAAGCAAGGTCCGCTCGGCGTCCAGCAGGACGAGAAAATCGAGGACGCCTTCTTTGTAGCGGACCCTGGCGAGTTCCGCCGCCCGCCGGGACGCGGCGGCCTGGTCGGTCAGGGAACGAAGCTGGGCCTGGCGCTGACCATAGCGGACCAAGGCGTTTTCGACGTCCTCCAGGGCCTGCAGCACAGTTCGGTCATAGGCGGCGAGGCTGGCCTCTTCCCGCGCTTCCTGCGCACGCAGCCGCGCCCTGGCGCCGACCATGTCGAGGCCGGGCCAAGTGACCGTCGGGGCCACCGACCAGGCGTTGCTGGCGCCCTCGCCCAAGCTCGACAGGTCGCCGGACAGGAAGCCGACGAAGCCGGTGACCCGGACCCGGGGGAAGAGGTCGGCGGTGGCGACGCCGACACGCGCCGTCTGGCCCGCCAGCCGGCGCTCGGCCGCCTGCACGTCCGGGCGTCGGCGTAGCAGGTCTCCCGCCTCACCGATCGGCAAGGCCTTGGCGAAGGGGGTCATCCGCGGCGAGCGGGGCTCCAGCAGGGCGTCGAAGGCGCCCGGCCTTTCGCCGGCCAACACCGCCAATCGGTAGGACGCCTGACGCTCGGCGGCGATGAAGCCGGGGATCGTCGCCTCGGTCGCCTTCATGCGAGCAACAGCGCTTTCGATGTCGATCGGATCGGCGCCCCCCACGTCGAAACGGGCCTGGGTTATGCGGACCGTCTCGCGCTGTGTTTCGAGGTTGCGCCGAGCCACGTCGAGCCGCGCCTGGGCGCCCCGCAGTTCGAAGTAGTTCCGGGCGACCTCCGCGGCGACCACGACCTGGGCGTCGCGCAGTTCGGCCCGAGCCACGCCGACATCGGCGCGCGCCGCCTCCACGCCGCGACGAACCCGGCCGAAGAGGTCCAACTCCCATGTCGCGTCGAAGCCGAGGTTGTAGGTCTCGTTCTCCATTCGCCTGTCGCTGAAGGCCGGCTGCTGCTGCTTGCTCTGCACCGAACCGCCGGCGACCTGCACGCGGGGGATCTGGTCGAGGCGGCTGTCGGTGAAGAGAGCCCGGGCTTCGGACACTCTGGCCAGAGCGATGCGGACGTCGAGGTTCGAAGCCAGCGCCTTCTGGACCAGCTCATCGAGGGTGGGGTCCTCGAATTGCCGCCACCATTCGACCTCGGGATTGGCCGCGGTGAACGCCTCGGCCTCTGCGTTGTGGAAGACGGCGGGTGCGGTCTGGGGGGCTTTGTAGTCCGGGCCGACGGCGCAGGCCGCCAGACTGAGGGAGAAAATGGCCGCAAAGGCCAGGCGAGCTTTGCTCAAGAGCGAGCCTCCTCGATGGCGGCCGGGGTCGACTGCGCAACGCGCGTGCGCCCCGTGAAACGCCGCACCAGCAGATAGAAGACGGGGGTCAGGATCAGGCCGAAGAAGGTGACGCCAAGCATCCCGGCGAACACCGCCACGCCCATGGCGTGCCGCATCTCCGCCCCGGCGCCCTGGGCGTAGACCAGCGGCGCGACGCCCATGATGAAGGCCAGCGACGTCATCAGGATAGGACGCAGACGCAGGCGGCAGGCCTCCAGCACCGCGTCCAAGGTCGGCACGCCGTGCGCCTCTCGATCACGTGCGAATTCAACGATCAGGATGGCGTTCTTACAGGCCAGTCCGACCAGCACGATCAGGCCGATCTGGGTGAAGATGTTGTTGTCGCCGCGGGCGATGGCCACGCCGGCCAGGGCCGACAGCAGCGTCATCGGGACGATCAGGATCACCACCAGCGGCAGGCTCCAGCTCTCGTACTGGGCGGCCAGCACCAGGAAGGCCAGGAGCACGCAGAGCGGGAAGACCAGCACCGCGGTGTTGCCGGCCAGGATCTGCTGGTAGGTCAGCTCGGTCCACTCGTAGCCCATGCCGTTGGGCAGCTCGGACTTGGTGAGGTTCTCGATCGCCTGCTCCGCCTGGCCCGAGGAGAAGCCCTGGGCCGCCGCGCCGTTGATCTCGGCTGAGAGGTAGCCGTTGTAGTGGGTGACGCGGTCCGGCCCCGTGGCCTGGCGCAGAGTGACAAATGAGCCGAGCGGAACCATCTGGCCCTCGCCATTGCGGGTCTGAAGACGCAAGACGTCGTCGGGCTCCAGGCGGTGCCGCTGATCGGCCTGGACGTCGACTTCATAAGTCCGCCCGAACCGATTGAAATCATTTACGTACACAGATCCAAGATAGACCTGCATCGTCTCGAAGAGATCGGTGAGGGAGACGCCCTGCGCCCGCGCCTTTTCGCGGTCGATGTCGGCCGTGACCTGCGGAACGTTGATCTGGAAGCCGGAGAACAGGCCAGTCAGCGTCGGGTCCTGGCCCGCCTTTGCGATGATCCCCTGGGTCTGGGCGTAGAGTTCCTCTGCGCCCAGACCGGCGCGGTCTTCGATCTGAATCTTGAAGCCGCCGATGGTGCCCAGACCCATGACCGGCGGCGGCGGGAACACCGCCACCATGCCGTCCTCGATCGCCCCGAACTTGGCGTTCAGTTGTTCGGCGATAGCGCCGGCCGAGAGCTCCTTCGACTTGCGCTTCTCGAACGGATCGAGCGTGACGAAGACGATCCCGGCGTTGGGGCTGTTGGTGAAGCCGTTGATCGACAGGCCTGGGAAGGCGACGGCGCTTTCGACGCCGGGAGTCTTCAGGGCGATATCGCTCACCTGGCGGATCACCGCTTCGCTCCGATCGAGCGAAGCGGCGTCCGGGAGTTGCGCGGCTGCGACCAGGTACTGCTTGTCCTGCCCGGGAATGAAGCCGGTCGGGGTGCGCATGAAGCCGATGACGGTGAAGACGATCAGGATGGCGTAGACGGCCATGGCCACGCCGGACTTGCCCAGCACCCGCGAAACGAGCCCCACATAGCCATGGGAGGATCGCGCGAAGAACCGGTTGAAGGGGCCGAACAGCCAGCCGAAGGCGGCGTCGATCAGGCGCTGGAAGCGATCTTTCGGCGCATCGTGCGCCTTCAGGAGCACCGCAGCTAGAGCCGGCGAAAGCGTCAGGGAGTTGAAGGCCGAGATCACCGTCGAGATCGCGATGGTGAGGGCGAACTGGCGATAGAACTGTCCGGTCAGGCCGCTGATGAACGCCGCGGGCACGAAGACCGCGCAGAGAACCAGCGCCGTCGAGATGATCGGCCCTGTGACCTCGGTCATCGCGTGCCGCGCCGCCTGGGCCGGTGGTAAGCCGTTCTCGATGTTGCGCTCGACGTTCTCGACCACGACGATCGCGTCGTCGACGACCACCCCGATCGCCAGCACCAACCCGAACAGGGTCAGGGTGTTCAGGCCAAAGCCCATCAGGTGCATGATCGCGAAGGTCCCCACGAGGGAGACCGGCACGGCGATAAGTGGGATCACCGAGGCGCGCCAGCTCTGCAGGAAGAGCACGACCACGATGACCACCAGGATGATCGCTTCGAACAGCGTATGGGTGACCGCGTCGATCGAGCCGCGCACGAAGACGGTGGGGTCGTAGACGATCTTGTAGTCGACGCCTTGCGGGAACTCCTTCTTCAGCTCGGCCATGGTGGCGCGGACGTTCTCGGAGATCTGCAGCGCGTTGGAGCCTGGACGCTGGAAGATCGGCAGGGCCACGGCCGGCTGGTTGTCTAGCAGGGAGCGGAGCGCGTAGCTGGAGGAGCCAAGCTCGATCCGCGCCACATCGCCGAGGCGGGTGATCTCTCCGGAGGGACCGGTGCGGATAATGATGTTGCGGAAGTCGTCCTCGTCGGTGAGGCGGCCCTGGGCGTTGATGGCCAGCTGAAAGTCGGCCTGGCCCGGCGCCGGCGGGGCGCCGAGTTGGCCGGCCGCGACCTGGACGTTCTGCTCTCGGATCGCCCGCAACACGTCGCCGGCGGTGAGCGAGCGCGAGGCGACCTTCTCCGGATCTAGCCAGACGCGCATGGCATAGGGACCCGAGCCAAACATCTGGACATCGCCCACGCCGTCGATCCGGGCCAGGTTGTCCTTGATCCGGAGCTGCGCGTAGTTCGACAAGTAGAGCATGTCGTAGCGCTTGTCGGGCGAGATCAGGTGCACGACCATCGTCAGGTCGGGCGAGGCCTTGTTGGTCACGACCCCCGCCCGCTGCACCTCGGCAGGCAGCTTGGGCAGTACCTGGGCGACACGGTTCTGGACCTGGACTTGCGCCTTATCGAGATCGGTTCCGAGCGCGAAGGTGACGGTCAGGGTCATCACGCCGTCGGCGGTCGACTGCGACGACTGGTAGAGCATTCCTTCGACGCCGTTCAGCGCCTGCTCCAGCGGTGAGGCGACGGTCTCGGCGATCACCGAGGGGTTGGCGCCCGGGAAGCTGGCGCGCACCACGACGGTGGGCGGAACAACTTCCGGATACTCGCTGATCGGAAGCCGCGGCAGGGCGAGCACCCCAGCCACGAAGATGATGATGGACAGCACGGCGGCGAACCGCGGCCGGTCCACGAAGAACCTTGAGAAGTTCATAGGGAGATTTCCATGGCGGCGCACACGGACGCGCGCGTCCGATCACTCGCGGTCGCGAGCAGGCGAAGGATTTCGAAAAGGGGGCGCCGCCGCGGAGGCGGCGCTTTAGAGTCAGTTGGTTGAGACGGCTAGCTGCGCGGTCTGGATCGGCTTTGCTTCCACCTGGGCGAGGGCTTCGAGGGGCAGCTTGAAGGCGACGCGCGTGGGCGCGACGGTCTGGCCCGGCTTTACCTTCTGGCCGCCGCCCACGATGACCGTCTCGTTGGGCTTCAGGCCGGTCCGCACGATCCGCAGGTCGCCGACCTTCGGTCCCAGGGTGACGGTCCGATACTCGGCGACATTCTTGGCGCCGATCACCAGGACGAAGCGCTTGCCCAGGTCCGCGGCCACGGCCCGGTCGGGGATAAGGGCGACGTTCTCGGCGTTGTCGCTCACCAGCCGGATGCGCGCAAAGAGGCCCGGGGTGAAGCGGCCGGTCGGGTTGGTGAAGAGGGCGCGGCCGTTGATGGTGCCGCTGCCGGCGTCCATGGCGTTATCGACGAAGACCAGCTTGCCCTCGTGGGGATAACCGTCCTCCGTCATCAGGCCCATGAAGACCGGCGAAGGCCGGCCGCGGGCGTCCTGGGCGTATTTCAGGAAGGTCTGCTCGTCGGTATTGAACGAGGCGTAGACTGGGTTCTCGCTGACCACGGTCGTCAGCAGGTCGGCGCTGGTCACCAGGTTGCCGGCGGTCACCATGGCGCGGGAGACACGGCCGTCGATCGGCGACGTCACCTTGGTGAATTCGAGATTGAGCCGAGCCGCGCTGAGCGCGGCCGAAGCCGCCTCGAGCGAGGCCCGCGCGGCTTTCTCCTCGGACACCAGCCGTTCGAATTCGCTGCGCGCCAAGGCGTTCTGCTCGACCAGGCGCTCGCCGCGCTGACGGTTGGCGACGGCGAGTTCGAGCTTGGCCCGGCCAGAGTCGGTTTCTGCGGCCAGGCGATTGACCTCGGCCTGGAACGGGCGCGGGTCGATCTGGAACAGCACCTGCCCCTTGCGGACCTGCGCGCCCTCTTGGAAGCGGGAATTATCGATATAACCGCCGACACGAGCGCGGATTTGAACCTGCTCGACCGGCTCCAGCCGGCCAGTGAACTCGTCCCACTGACGGAGCGATTTGAAGACCGCCGGAGCCACCGAAACCTGGGGTGGCGGCGGGTCGTTGGATGTTTGTTGGGCTTGAGCGCCGCAGCCTGCGACGAGCAGCGCCAGGGCCATAGCCGAGCCCATTGAGATGAAGGACTTCACGGACATGCGATGTTCCAGCCAAACTGTCGCGGCGACCCGCGCTTGACGCGTCGGGCAGTCGGTGATTTAGGGAAGATGTGACGATACCGGTCGGTAACGCGATGGGGGATAGATACTGACCGGTCACTCGCACGTCAATGCGAGGAAATATGAAAATATCGGGGAGAGAAACTGAGCCGGGCGCCGTGGCGGAAACGACACGCCGGCCTGCGCGCGACCGGATCTTCGAAACGGCCCGGGATATGTTCTATCGCAAGGGCATCCGCGCCGTCGGCGTGGAAACCATCGCCGCCGAGGCCGGCGCGACCAAGATGAGCCTCTACCGGAACTTCCCTTCGAAGGACGAGCTGGTGGCCGAAGTGCTGCGCGAGCAGTCCCGCGAGAGCTGGGAGTGGTGGGACGAGGTCGTCGGCCGCTACGAGGCGCCGCGCGCCAAGCTCGAGGGCCTGTTCGACGCCTTCGCCGAGAAATCGGACGCCAGCGAAGAGCATGGCTGCGCGCTCTGCAACGCCGCAGTGGAGTTGCACGAGCCGGACCATCCGGCGTTCCTGGTCGCCAAGGAGCACAAGCAGGAGACGCATCGTCGTCTCGTCGAGCTGTCGCACGCCGCCGGCGCCAAGAACGACGAGCTTGGCGACAGCCTGATGCTGCTGCTGGAAGGCTCGTACATGGCGCGGGTGACGCTGGCCAACGACGGCCCCTCGCGCATGCTGCCCAGGGCCGCCCGCGCCTTGATCCGGGAACACCTGGACCACTGAGGACCTAGACGGCGCCTTTTATGCCGGCGCCGCCCCGCAACGGCGCCAATCGCTGCTCGTTTACGGACAGCAAGCGAGACGCAGCGGCCGGCCGGGTTATAGATTCCGGATCGCAAGCACAGGAAGGCGCGAGCGTGACGGACAGATCGGTGAAGGCGCCGCCCTCTGAACTGCGGGTGCGGGTTCGGGTGCTGGGCAAGGTGCTCGGGGACGTGATCAAGGCCCAGGACGGCCTGGCGCTGTTCGACCGCATAGAAGACATCCGCAAGACGTCCGTCGCCTTTCACCGGGACGGCGGCGCGGCGAACGCGGCCCTGCTGGAAGAGCGCCTGCGCAGCCTTGACCTGACCGAGACGGT
>JAEXKM010000197.1 GCA_023445705.1 Pseudomonadota bacterium | reverse complement strand
GTCAAGGCCTACACGACGCGGGTGGGCGAAGGCCCGTTCCCGACCGAACTGTTCGACGATATCGGCCAGCACCTGGGCACGGTCGGCCGTGAGTTCGGCGTCGTCACCGGCCGTCCGCGCCGCTGCGGCTGGTTCGACGCCGTGCTCGTTCGCCAGTCGGTGGCCCTGAATGGCATCGACGGCATCGCCCTGACCAAGCTCGACGTCCTCGACGGCCTGGAGAAGCTGAAGATCTGCGTCGGCTACAAGCTGGGCGGCGAGGTGCTCGACTACCTGCCCGCCGGCCTCAAGGCGCAGTCTGCCCTGGAGCCGGTCTACGAGGAACTGGAAGGCTGGAGCGAAAGCACCGCCGGCGCCACCTCGTGGAAGGACCTCCCGGCCAACGCCGTGAAGTACGTCCGGCGCGTCGAGGAGCTGATCGGCGCCCCGGCGGCGATGGTCTCCACCAGCCCGCAGCGCGACGACACCATCATGGTGCGCGATCCGTTTCAGGACTGATCACGCGTCAAGGCGTTCTTAAGGGCGTTTATGTGAAGCTCGGCTCAGCATTCTGCAGGGCCGAGCGTTCCGGTGTTCACCGAAGATCTCAAACAGATTCAACGCATGGCGCCGCTCATGCAGCGGGTGCTGATCGTCGATCCGG
This sequence comes from Pseudomonadota bacterium, assembly GCA_023445705.1. Classification (GTDB taxonomy): domain Bacteria; phylum Pseudomonadota; class Alphaproteobacteria; order Caulobacterales; family Caulobacteraceae; genus Phenylobacterium. The sequence goes on along the minus strand of JAEXKM010000197.1, from coordinate 16,841 downwards.
CGGTGTCCAGCGCCAAGCTGCTCACCGAGGCCATGCGCAACATCGTCCAGGTGCAGGTCTGGCACGCGCCGACCACCCGCAAGGGCCTGGAGGCCGCCCGCCAGATCAACCCGCAGCTCGTCTTCGTGGAGCTGAACGGGCCGGAGGTCGACGGCGTGGAGTTTTCCCGCCTGCTTCGGCGTTCGGACATGCCGTGCCGCCAGGTCCCGATCATCATGGTGACGGCGACCGCCACGGCCGGCGCCATCCTGTCGGCCCGCGACGCCGGCGTGCATGAGTTTCTGCGCAAGCCTTACACCGGCAAGGATCTGCTGCGGCGGCTGGAGGCGGTCACCCTGCATCCGCGCGACTGGATCGAGGCCGTGGAATATGTCGGCCCCGACCGGCGCCGGTTCAATTCCGGCGACTATAGCGGCCCCCTGAAACGTCGTTCTGACGTGGGCGTCACGCCGGACGCCCAGCGGATCACCCAGGCGCTCAAGATCGTCCGCTCGGCGATCCCGGCGATCACCACCGATCCCACGCAGGCTATGCGCGCGCTGCTGGCCCAGACCGTCGAACTGCAACGGGGCGCCCAGGTCACCAACAACCCCAGGCTCGCCAAGACGGTGATGGAGTTCCAGCGATACCTGGCCGGCATCGCCCAGTCGGGCGTTCTTCTGCCGGACGAGATCGGAAAGCAGGCCGCGCCCTTGCTCGCCTTCCTGCCGAAGGACGCGCCGGGCAAGGATCGCGCCGCCTGAAACAAAAAAGCGCCGCCACCCCGGGGTGACGGCGCCTTGATTGTCATGAGGCTGGGCCTCAGGCCTCGATCAGGTTCTTGTCCCTGGCCGCGGCCGTCACCGACTTCTGCAGCTTCTCGAAGGCGCGGACCTCGATCTGGCGAACCCGCTCGCGGCTGACGCCATACTCGGCGGCCAGTTCCTCAAGGGTGGTCGGGCTGTCCTTCAGCCGGCGCTCGGTCAGGATATGACGCTCGCGGTCCGACAGTTCCGACAGCGCCGCTTCCATCAGCGTCATGCGCTGGGTGCGCTCCTGGCTCTCGGCGACATAGGACTCCTGGCTGACGGCGGTTTCGTCCTCCAGCCAGTCCTGCCACTCGCTTTCGCCGTCCACCCGAAGCGGCGCGTTAAGCGACGCGTCCGGCCCGGACAGGCGGCGGTTCATCGAGATGACTTCCTCGTCCAGAACGCCCAGCTTGGTGGCGATCTGGCTGACTTGCTCGGGCAGCAGGTCACCGTCCTGGAAGGCGCTGATCTGGCTCTTGGCCTTGCGCAGGTTGAAGAACAGCTTCTTCTGCGCAGCGGTGGTGCCCATCTTCACCAGGCTCCAGGAGCGAAGGATGTATTCCTGGATCGAGGCGCGGATCCACCACATGGCATAGGTGGCCAGGCGGAAGCCCTTGTCCGGCTCGAACTTCTTCACCGCCTGCATCAGGCCGACATTGCCTTCGGAGATGACTTCCCCGATCGGCAGGCCATAGCCGCGATAGCCCATGGCGATCTTGGCCACCAGGCGCAGGTGGCTGGTCACCAGCTTGTGGGCGGCTTCAGAGTCTTCATGCTCGCGCCATGCCTTGGCGAGCATGAATTCCTCGTCCTTGGCGAGCATCGGAAACTTACGAATTTCGGTCAGATACCGGCTGAGGCCACCTTCCGGCGACATCACGGCGAGCGCATTGGCGGCCATGGACGTATCCCCTTTCTTACTTGGCGGACTTCCGGGTCGCTGCGCCACGCAGGCGCGCAAGACCGTCCGCCCCCTCCAACCACTCAGATAGGTATTGGTTGCGGCTGACGTAAGGCCAAGGTTGGGAGAAACCGCGGCCCGAAAAATCCGACTGCTCTACTCAGGTATTTCTACAGGGGGAAGTTGGCGCGTTCAAGGCGCCGAGGGCACAAGCTTTCTTACAAAGCTGACAGAATAGCTTCCAATTGCGCCATGTCGGCCGGCAGGGGGCTTTCGAACCTCATGGCTTGGCCAGTCACGGGATGGATGAACCCCAGGACTGCGGCGTGAAGCGCCTGGCGTTTCAAGCCCGACGCCGCGACAGCTTCCCTGACCGGCGCGGCCGGCGGTCCGGACCCATAGACGGAATCGCCCAGGCAGGGCGTTCCCTTCGAAGCCATGTGCACCCGGATCTGATGGGTGCGGCCAGTCTCCAGCGTGCAGGCCACGCGGGCGGCCAGCGGCTTGGCCGCGCCGCCTCCAAAGGTCCGCTCGGTGCGGTAGTGGGTCACCGCCTCGCGGCCGCCGGACTTCAGGACGGCGATCTTCTTGCGGTCGTGGGGCGAACGGCCCAGCCGCGTCTCGATCGTCCCCTTGGCGGGCTGGGGAGCGCCACGCACCAGGGCGACGTAGACCCGATCTATATCGTGGGTCGAGAACAGCTTCGAAAGACCCTGGTGCGCGACGTCGGTCTTGGCGGCGACCATGACCCCGGAGGTGTCCTTGTCCAGGCGGTGGACAATGCCTGGCCGGGCGACGCCGCCGATCCCGGACAGGCTCTTTCCGCAGTGATGCAGCAGGGCGTTGACCAGGGTGCCGTCCTCGCTGCCCGGCGCCGGGTGCGCGGCCATGCCGGCCGGCTTGTCCACGACGATCAGGTCATCGTCCTCGAAGAGGATCGTCAGTGGGATGTCCTGGGCCTGCGGTTCGGCCGGCGCGGGCGGCGGGATCAGCAGTTCGTACTCGCCGGCCGCGGCCTTGGCCGATGCGTCGGACAGCGCTTTGCCGTCCCGCCGAACCAGCCCTTGGGCCATCAGCGCCTGGATGCGGCCGCGCGACAGTTCGGCGACGTGCTCGGCCAGGGTCTTGTCCAGGCGCCCGCCGGCGGCCTCGGGCGGGATGGTCACCACGCGCACGGTGGCTTGTCCGCCCGCGTCCGGGGCGAGTTCGTCGTCGTCGATGTCGATCTGAGTCACCCTTGCAGGTGTCCCCCAGAAGACAGGCCTTTGGAAAGACTGTTGGCCCAGGAGGAGAGCAGGAAAAGCTCGCCGACGCCTGCGGCCGCCGCGGCGGGGCCGATGTCGCGGATCAGGTGCTTGCGGACCGCCTCGGGCGCGGTCTCTTCGGTCGCCTGGGTGTCGAGCGCCAGGAGCTCCTCGCAGCGTGCGTCGTCGGCGTCCCGATCGCCGCTCAGGTCGCCGATCCGCTCGAGGATCACCGGATAGGCCGAAGGCGTGCGCGCGGCGTTGAGCGCGGCGGCCAGGATCAGCCCATCCAGTTGCACGGCCTTGTGGAGCGAGACGCCATTGAAGATCAGGAAGACCGGAGTCTGACCCACGGTGTCGAACAGGATCGCGAAGACCTGGCCCTCATTCGGCATCAGCCAGCCGTCGAACAGCAGGCCCGAGCCGCCCATCTTGAACTGCAGCAGGCCATCGTCCCCGCGTCTGATCATTCCGTAGTCGTGGAAGATCTCGCCCGGCATGGCGATGGACGGCCGCGTGCTGCGCCAGAAGCCCTCGTAGGTCGCCGCGCGCCGCTCCGTCATCATCCGCACGAGGTCCATGCCGGGCAGAGGCAATCCGCCTACGGCCGTCCCGTTGGGCTTGGCGGCCGGCGGATTTGCGATGCTGGCCTCGACGCCGAACACCTCGGCCAGGCTCTGCAGGTCACGATCCCAATCCAGCATGGTGAAGCCGTCGCGCCGTTGGGCCACCAGCCGCGTCAGGTTTTCCAGATTGTGCGCCGACGGAGTGACTGCGCCCGACGCCCAGCGCCCGACCAGCGACTTGTCGACGCCGAGCTCGGCGGCCAGGCGGCCACGGCTTATCGAAAGCGCCTTCAGCACGAGGTCGAGTTTTTCCGAGAAAGGCGTCGCGACGTGCATGACCCGCCCATAATCCCATGGGGATGAGAATGGATGCAACCCTACATGCAGCTCCGTGACGGTTAATGCAACGGTTGCAGTTCGGCGCGCAACCCCGCTGCAACGGTTGCGCAGGCCGTCGCAGGTCGCTGCAACTGCGCGATGAGCGGCGTTCTTCGTATCCCAGGCGCCAATGAGAACAGGCACGTCAAGTCGCCGACGAGGAACGCCATGAAGTACCTCCCATTGGGCTTCTCCATCGCCTCATTCATCGCCGCCGGCCTGATCGCTCTCACCACCAGCGCTCACGCCCTTTCCGGCCTGAGGGGCGAACAGTCTTGCGTACCCACGAGTAGTCAGGGCTGCGAACGCAGCGGTCCTGCGGCTGGATCGTCCTCCCTGCGATGACGTTCCGCCAGACCCGGAGGCGCGGCCGATGCGGTCGCCCGCCTCCGCGTCGAACACAGGCGCAGGCCGCACCGGCAGAAGTCCGTCCCGCTTCGCCCAATCCGGTGCGGCTGCGCCTGGCGCTCGCCGGCCCCGGCGAAGATCGAAGCTGCAGGAGAGCTGGGGGCTCTTGTCTTGTCGCTCTGCTCGGAACCGAGCGACGACGCGCTTCGGTCTTCACCCGGGCCGGCGGGCCTGCCATCCGACATGGGACCGTCATGCATTCTCCCTAAAGTCTGCGCTCCGACAATTCGGAGGGGGAACGGGTATGCGGATCGACAGACGACGGGCTCTGGCCTTGCTTGGCGTGGGCGTAGCAAGGCCCGCAGCGGCGCAGGTGCCGGCGCGCTATGCCGGCGCAGTGCGTTTCGACCATGGAGTCGGCTCGGGCGATCCGCTCGCCGATCGCGTCATCCTCTGGACGCGGATCACCCCCGTCGACGCCAAGGCCGGCGAGATCGCCTACAAGTGGCGGCTCAACCCGGTCGACCGCCGCGCCGGCGGCGCCAAGTCGGGCCAGGGCGTGACCGGTCCTGACCGCGACTGGACGGTGAAGGTCGATGCGAGCGGCCTGGACGCTGGCCGCGCCTATACCTTCGAGTTCGAGGCCAATGGCGTGACCTCGCCGACCGGGCGCACGGCGACGCTGCCTAAGGGGCCGACCAAGGACGCGGTCCTGGCCGTCGCCTCCTGCTCGCTCTACCCGAACGGCTACTTCAACGCCTATGGCGCGATCGCCAAGCTGCCGCGCGTGGATGCGATCCTGCACCTGGGCGACTACATCTACGAATACGGCGGGCCCGGCACATACGGGATGAACTCCCCCGTCGCCGCCGAGCGGCCGCATGACCCGCCGCACGAGATCGTCTCCCTGGCCGACTACCGACGCCGCCACGCGCAGTACAAGTCGGACCCCCAGCTCCAGGCCGCCCACGCGCGCGCGCCCTGGATCGTGGTCTGGGACGACCACGAGACCGCGAACGACAGCTACATGCACGGCGCCCAGAACCATCAGCCCGAGACGGAGGGCGACTGGGACGCGCGCAAGGCGCGAGCCATCAAGGCCTATTACGAATGGATGCCGATCCGCGAGCCGGCGGACGGCGGGCCTGCGATCAATCGCGACTTCCAGTTCGGCGACCTCATGAGCCTCTTCATGCTGGAGACGCGCCTGACGGCCCGCGACCAGCAACTCGACTACAAGCGCGACCTGCCCGACCTGACCGATGAGGCGAAGGTCGCCGCCTTCCGCGCAAAGCTGGCCGATCCCTCGCGCAAGATGATGGGCGCGGCCCAGGAGGCCTGGCTCGCCAAGGGCCTGGCCGACTCGGTGAAATCCGGCGTGGTCTGGCAGGTGCTCGGCAACGAGGTGGTCATGGCCTCCACCGGCGCGGCCAGCTTCCGCGCCGTCTATGGCGAAGCCCGCGAACAAGAGCTCCTGGCGGCCGACCCGGACGTCAAGCCGCGCCTGGCGCAGATGGACGCCCTGGCGGCTCGCAAGCTGCCCTATTCGCTGGACATGTGGGACGGTTACCCCGCCGATCGCGAGCGGGTCTATCAGGCGATCAAGGCTTCAGGCGCGCACGCTATCGTCCTGGCCGGCGACAGCCACGCCTTCTGGGCCAACGAGCTGCACGATGCGGGGAAGCAGCGCGTGGCGGTCGAGTTCGGCACGACCGGGATCACCAGCCCCGGCGCGGGGGACGCGATCAAGAGCTTCTCGATCGGCGATCTCTATGCGCGGTCGAGCAGCGACGTCGTCTTCAGCGACCACGACGCCAAGGGCTTCCTGCTGCTCACCCTGACCCACGAGGATGCGAAGGCCGAGTTGATGGCCGTTTCGACCATCCATGCGCAGGTTTATGAAACCAATCGGCTGAAAACCTTCCGATTGAAGCCGGAAGCGAGCGGGGTTTCGGCCCTGATCGAGGTCTAGGCGCGCTGCATCGCGAGGCGGGCGGCGAAGGCGATGAAGACGCCGCCCGTGACCCGGTCCAGCCAGCCGATCACCGCCGGCCGCTTCAGCGCCCGCGCCAGCGGCCGGGTGGCCAGGATCAGCATGGTGAACCAGGCGAGGCCCACCAGGCCGTGGATCGCCGCCAACAGGACAAGGAACGGCCCTGCCGGCACGCCCTGGGCCACGAAATGCGGAAGGAACGAGACGTAGAAGACGCCTATCTTCGGGTTGAGCAGGTTTGTGAGCAGGCCGCGGCGCATCCACGCGAACTCCCCGCCCGACGGCGCGGGAGCTGCGCCCTCAAGGTCGAAAGCTTGCCGAGGCCGGATCAGCAGCCCAAGGCCCAGCCAAAGCAGGTAGGCGGCGCCAGCCCACTTGAGGATGGTGAAGGCCAGTTGAGACGCGGCCAGCAAGGCGCCCAGGCCCACGGCCACGGCCGCGCCCCAGGTCAGGCAGCCCAGGGTGATGCCCAGGCCGGCCAGCGCCGCCCGCCGCGGGCCCTCGACCGCGGCGGTGCGCAACACCAGGGCGGTGTCCAGTCCCGGCAGGACCGTCAGCAGGGCTGCGGCGGCTGTGAAGCCGAGGATGGCCTCGATAGGGCTCAAGGCCGTTCGACCAGCTTGCCGTCCTCGATCACGCGATAGAAGCACGACCGGAAACCGACGTGGCAAGCGCCGCCGTCGCCCTGGGGCAGGACCTTGATCCAGAGGCAATCCTGGTCGCAGTCGACGCGCATCTCGACGATCTTCTGGATCTGGCCGCTGGTCGCGCCCTTGTGCCAGATCTCGTTGCGCGAGCGGCTGAAATAGACCGCCTCGCCCAGTTCGAGCGTGCGGGCCAAGGCCTCGGCGTTCATGTGCGCGAACATCAGGACTTCGCCGGTCTCGGCGTGGGTCGCGACGACGGCCAGCAGGCCGTTGGCGTCGAACCGGGGGCTGAGCGTCTGGCCGCGCTCGAGGGCGGCCTTGTCGGGAGCGGTGGGAAAGCTGACCTCTGTCATAGGCGCATATGGCGCCGGGCATGGGGCTCGCGCTAGCCTCTTCGCACATGAGCCTGAAGGACCAGATCAAGGGGCAGGTGGCGCGCTTCGATGCGCTGGCCCGCCCGTGGGCCGAGCGCAGCGCGCTTCGCGGCCATGCCTACGAGTTCCTGCTGTTCGGGCTGAAGCAGGCCTGGGCCTGCCTGTTCGGCGGGGCGATGCTGGCCCTGCTGATCGTCACCCACTTCGCCTGGCCGAATGACGCGCCCGTGGCCCGCTATGACTTTCTGGTGGTCGCGGCTCTGGCCATCCAGGTCCTGCTGCTCGCCACGCGCCTGGAGCGGCTGGAGGAGGCGCTGGTCATCCTGATCTTCCACGTCGTCGGGACGGCGATGGAGATCTTCAAGACCGCGCACGGATCGTGGATCTATCCGGAACCGAACCTGCTGCGGATTGGCGGCGTGCCGCTGTTCTCAGGCTTCATGTACGCCTGCGTCGGCTCCTACATCGCCCGGGCCATGCGGTTGTTCGAGATCCGCTTCGAGCGCTATCCCCCGCTTTGGGGGCCGTGGCTGCTGGCGATCCTGGCCTATGCGAATTTCTTCACGCACCACTACCTGCCCGACATCAGGTGGGGCCTGTACGCCTTCTCGGTGGTGCTGTTCGGCCGGGCCTGGTTTCAGTTCACGCCCGACAGGAAGCCGCGGCGGATGCCGATGGTGCTGGGCTTCCTGTTGGTGTCGTTGTTCATCTGGATCGCCGAGAATGTCGGCACCTTCACCTCGGCCTGGGTCTATCCGAGCCAGCAGGCGGGATGGAGCCTCGTGCCGATCGGCAAGATGGGCTCCTGGTATCTGCTGATGATGCTGAGTTTTGTGCTCGTGACCCTGGTGCACCGGCCCGAGCGAGCGGCGTCGCGGTCACCGGAAGGGGCGGTCCCGTCCGCCGCGCGGGCGAAGGGAACCGCAGCCGATCCGTCGGCCTAGCGCTTGTTGACGAAGTCCAGGAAGCGCTGGCGAAGGGTGGCGTCGGTCTTGAAGACGCCAGTGAACTGGGTGGTGATCGTCGAGACGTGGCGGTGGTGCACGCCGCGGGTCGTCATGCACTGGTGGGCCGCGTCGATCAGGATCGCCACGCCCGCGGGGCGCAGGCTGTCGGTGATCGCGTCGGCGATCTGCTGGGTCATGGTCTCCTGGGTCTGCAGGCGGCGGGAGAAGATCTCCACGACCTTGGCCAGCTTGGAGATGCCCACGACCCGGTTGGTCGGCATGTAGGCCACGTAGGCCTTGCCGAGGAACGGCGCCATGTGGTGCTCGCAGTGGCTCTCGACCTCGATGTCGCGCAGCATGACGATGTCGTCATAGCCCTGCACATCTTCGAAGGTGCGCGAGAGTTCCTTGGCGGGATCGAGCTTGTAGCCTTCGAACCACTCGGCATAGGCGTCGACCACCCGCTTGGGGGTGTCGATCACGCCTTCGCGGCGGGGATCGTCGCCCGCCCACGCGATCAGCGTGCGCACGGCTTCCATCGCCTCGTCGCGCGTCGGGCGCTTCACGGCTTCAAGATCAAGATCGGACGTACCGATCAGGGTTCGGTCGCGACTGGGAGCGTCCATGTTCGAGCGGTTCTTTCCGGGGCCTGAGTTGCGCCGGGACGAAGGTCCCGGAAATGACGCGTGCCACCCCTTATGTCAGCCGCATATGCCCACGGACGGAACCGTGGCCTCGCGGCCGGACCGAATGTATATGGGGCCAACCCCTTTTCGGGCAACCGTTACCCGGCGTCAGTTTTCCAGAAGGACGGCGTCAGTTTTCATGAAGAACCCTATGGCCCTCACGCTCTACGACACCATGGCCCGCGAAAAGCGGCCCTTCGTCCCCAAGGATCCGACCCGGGTGACGATGTATGTGTGCGGCCCCACGGTCTACAACTACGCCCATATCGGCAACGCCCGGCCCGTGGTGGTCTTCGACGTCCTGTTCCGTCTCCTGCGGCACATCTACGGCGAGAACGCGGTGATCTACGCCGCCAACGTCACGGACGTGGACGACAAGATCAACAAGAAGGCGGCCGAAGAGGGGGTGGCGATCGACGTCATCACCGACCGCTATCTGGGGATCTACAACGAGGACATGGCCACCCTGGGCGCCCTGCGACCCACCCACCAGCCGCGCGCGACCCAGACCATGGACGCGATCATCGAGATGATCGGCGAACTGGTCCGCAACAATGCGGCCTATGCGGCGGAAGGCCACGTCCTCTTCAACACCCAGGCCTACCCCGACTACGGCAAGCTGTCGCGCCAGCCGCTGGAAGACATGATCGCCGGCGCCCGTGTGGACGTGGCGCCCTACAAGCAGCATCCGGCCGACTTCGTCCTGTGGAAGCCGTCCAAGGAGAACGAGCCGGTCTGGGACAGCCCCTGGGGCCCTGGGCGGCCGGGCTGGCACATCGAATGCTCGGCCATGATCGAGAAGACCCTGGGCCTGCCGATCGACATCCATGGCGGCGGGATCGACCTGCTCTTCCCGCACCATGAGAACGAAATGGCGCAGGGTGTCTGCGCCGGCCACGACCACAGCCAGGGCTACGCCAACTACTGGATGCACAACGGCTTCCTGAACATGGCGGCCGAGAAGATGTCCAAGAGCCTAGGCAATGTGGCCTTGGTCCACGACCTGATCGCCCAGGCGCCGGGCGAGGCGCTGCGCTGGGCCTTGCTGGTCGGCCACTACCGCGCGCCGCTGGAATGGACGGGCGAACTGATCGAGCAGTCCAGGAAGGCGCTCGACCGGCTCTACGGCGCGCTGCGCCGCTCGAGCGAGGTGGAGGCCGAGGACGTTCCGCCGCCGGCCGGCTTCCTGGCCGCTTTGCAGGACGACCTGAACACGCCGGCTGCCTTCGCCGAGCTGTTCGCCCTGGCGACCAAGCTGGAAACCGCGACCGGCAGGGGCCGCGCGCAGGCCAAGGGCGAGTTGCTGGCGGCGGCCAACGTCATGGGCTTCCTGCTGGGCGATCCCGAGGCCTGGTTCCAGGCCGGCGTCACAGAGGACCTGCGCGAAAAGGTCGAGGCGCTCATCGCCCAGCGTATCGAAGCACGCGCCGCGAAGGATTGGGCGGCCGCCGATCGCATCCGGGACGAACTCACCGCGTTGAATGTCGAGGTGATGGACGGCCCGACAGGCGCGACCTGGCGTATCCGGGAGGCAGTCTGATTCCGCTCATCCCCGCGAAGGCGGGGATCTAGACGGAGTGTGTTCTTGGATTGTTCTTGACGCGCCTGACGTCCGAACTTCAGCTTGGGTCCCCGCCTTCGCGGGGATGAGCGGAGGGAGGGGGAAGGTGCCGTACTATACGTATCTCTTAGCGAGCGGCCCGTATGGGACGCTCTATTGCGGACATACCGATGACCTTGCGTCTCGTATATGGAAGCACAAGGAGAAGGCGTATGCGGGCTTCACGGCGAAGTATGATGTCGTGCGGCTGGCTTGGTATGAAAACCACGAGGAGCGCGAATACGCGTTTCGCCGAGAACGCCAGATCAAAAGTGGAAGCGGGCCTGGAAGATCAGGCTCATTGAGGAGTTGAACCCGCGTTGGGACGATCTCTACGAGACTCTGAACTGCTAGGCGGGTCGGGAGCGCGTCAATGTCGCTAGGCCCTAAAGTCCAGAAGTCGTCGATGTTCACGGCTGGGGCGGGTTTCAAGTTCAAGACCCCGGCCCCGGCCGGGCCTTCGGGCGTGCGCGTGGAGCACCGGATCGGCATCCAGGCGCCCGCCGAGACGATCTGGGAAATCCTCTACGACGTGGAACACTGGGGCGACTGGAACCCGCTCTATACCGAAGCGCATGGGGTGATCCGGATCGGCGGCCATCTCGATCTACTGATGCAGATCGAAGGCCAGGCGAGACGTCTTGATCCGGTGGTCCTGGAGTGGGTGCCGAACGACCAGATTCACTGGCGCGTCAAGACGATGGGGGGCTTGGTCTCCAGCGTCCATTTCCTCGAGCTGGAACAACTGGACACCGCCAGCACGATCTTCTCGAACGGCGAGCTCATTGGCGGGGTGATGGGGCCGACCCACGCGCGTCACATCGGCCGGCGGCTCTATCGCGGCTTCGAGGCGATGAACGAAGCCCTGAAGGCGCGGGCCGAGGCGGCATGGCGCAAGCAGGGCGGAGCCCCTACATCCGGCTCATGATCGACGACCTTTATTCGGCGAAGCTTCTGAAGCTGGCGGCCAACATGCCGCGGCTTGGACGCCTGCCTGCGCCGGACGCCAGCGCCGACAAGGTCGCGAAGCTCTGCGGCAGCCGGGTCGTCGTGGACGTGATGGTCGAGGGCGATCGGGTGAGCGACTTCGCCCAGGATGTGAAGGCCTGCGCCCTGGGCCAAGCCTCCGCCGCAGTGCTGGGCGAGCATGTGGTGGGCGCCAGCCTCGCCGAGATCGAGATGGCCCGCGACCAGTTCCGTGCTATGCTCAAGCAAGGCGCAGATGCGCCGGATGGACGTTTTTCGGATCTCTCGATGCTGGCCCCGGTGAAAGACTATCCCGCCCGCCACGCCTCTACGCTACTGGCGTTTGAGGCCGCGGCGGAGGCTGTCCGCCGCGCCGTGGAGCGAACTAGCCGCGCCGGCGCGGCTTGATCCTGAAGGCTGTGCGGCGTAATCGCTGCGGCCTAAATCGCACGTCCGCGAGCCGGCATGAACCTCTATGAGACCTGCGTCCGCGGCGCTCTGCGCGCCTACAAGCTGACGCTTTCGCCCCTGATCGGGCGCCAGTGCCGGTTCCTCCCGACCTGTTCGGAGTATGCGGCCGAGGCCCTGATCCTGCATGGCCCCGCTCGCGGCTCCTGGCTCGCGACCCGGCGGCTGTGCCGTTGTCATCCCTGGGGAAGCGCGGGCTATGACCCCGTTCCCCGACCGCGCGACAAGGCTGGAGACAAGCCGGCCTCGCGGACATGGACCTGTGAGACATGATCGACCTGATTTTCCCCGACGGCTCCAAGCGCCAATACGAAGACGGCGCGACGGGGCGTGACGTCGCCGCCTCCATCGCCAAGTCGCTGGAGAAGAAGGCTGTCCTGATCAAGCTGGACGGCGAACTGCGCGACCTCGACCGGCCGCTCGACAAGGGCGGCGCCTTCGAGATCCTGACGCGCGAAAGCCCCGAGGCCCTGGAGACGATCCGGCACGACGCCAGCCACGTCATGGCCGAGGCGGTCCAGGAGCTGTTCCCGGGCACGCAGGTGACGATCGGCCCGGCGATCGACGACGGCTTCTATTACGACTTCGCGCGCGAGACGCCTTTCAGCCTGGATGACCTAGCCAAGATCGAGCAGCGGATGCGCGAGATCGTGGACCGCGACGAGAAGATCGTCCGCGAAGTCTGGGACCGGAACGAAGCCATCGCGCACTTCAAGTCGATCGGCGAGGACTACAAGGCTCAGATCATCTCCGACCTGCCTGAGGACGAGACGATCACGGTCTATCGCCAGGGGAACTGGAAAGACCTGTGCCTGGGCCCGCACCTGCCTTCGACGAAGTCGGTGGGCAAGGCGTTCAAGCTGATGAAGTTGGCGGGCGCCTACTGGCGCGGCGACCATCGCAACGCCCAGCTTCAGCGCATCTACGGCACGGCCTGGGCCAGCGAGGCCGACCTGGAGGCGTATCTGCTGCGCCTGGAGGAAGCCGAGCGCCGCGACCACCGCAAGATCGGCCGGGCCATGGACCTCTTCCATCTGCAGGAAGAGGCCAAGGGCATGATCTTCTGGCACCCGAAGGGCTGGACGCTCTACCGCACGGTCGAGTCGTACATGCGCCGCCGCCTGGACGGCGACGGCTATGTCGAGGTCAAGGCTCCCCAGATCATGGACCGCGCCCTGTGGGAGAAGTCGGGCCACTGGGAGAAGTTCGGGGCCAACATGTTCACGTGCGAGACGGCCGAGGGCGAAGAGCTTGCGGTCAAGCCGATGAACTGCCCGGGCCACGTCCAAATCTTCAACTTCGGCCAGAAGTCGTATCGCGACCTGCCGCTGCGGATGGCCGAGTTTGGCGCCTGCCACCGGTTCGAGCCGTCCGGCGCCCTGCACGGCATCATGCGCCTGCGCGCCTTCACGCAGGACGACGCCCACATCTTCTGCCGCGAGGACCAGATCGAGGAGGAGACGACGAAGTTCGTGCGCCTGCTCAACTCGGTCTACGCCGATTTCGGCCTGGAACTGCACAGCGTGAAGCTGGCCCTGCGGCCGGAACTGCGTGCCGGCACGGACGAGATCTGGGACGTGGCCGAGGACAAGCTCGACCGCGCCGCCCGCCAGGCGGTGAACATGGAAGTCGAGCGGCTGCCCGGCGAAGGCGCCTTCTACGGCCCGAAGCTCGAGTTCCACCTGTCGGACGCGATCGGCCGGACGTGGCAGTGCGGCACGCTGCAGCTTGATTTCGTGCTGCCCGAGCGCCTGGACGCCGAATATGTCGCCGAGGACGGATCCAAGCAGCGCCCCGTGATGCTGCACCGGGCCATCTGCGGCTCGATGGAGCGATTCATCGGCGTGGTGATCGAGAACTACGCCGGGGCGTTCCCGCTCTGGCTTGCTCCCACGCAGGTCGTGGTCGCCACAATTACGTCAGATGCGGATGATTATGCCTTGGAGGTGGCTCAAGAATTGAGCGCCCTTGGAATCCGGGTCGAAACGGATCTGCGGAACGAGAAAATCAACTACAAGATTCGGGAACGCAGCCTCGCCAAGACGCCTGTCATCGCGGTCGTCGGACGGCGCGAGGCCGAGGAGGGCAAGGTGGCCTTGAGGCGTCTGGGATCCGATCGCCAGGAAATCCTCACGCTGCAAGAAGCCGCCGCAAGGCTTGCCATGGAGGCGAGTCCGCCGGATGTTGCACGTCAGGCTGTGCTTCGGGCTGCTTCGCCTGAGAGTGGCACGGTTGGGGCAAGGGAGGCTGGATGAACGGCATCGCCGCACCGATCGTCGCGTACGAATCCGCACCCACGCCCGATTTCCTGAAAGTCAGGCGAAGCGTCTCGGTCGTCATGGTCGTCTACATGACCGGCGAGGCGCTGCAGCGGAGCATCGAATGTGTGCTCGGTGATTCGCTGGTGGACGAACTGCTCGTCGTCGACAATGGCTCCACGATCGTGGAGGCGGCTCGACTGAAGCAGTTGGCTGAGAGCGACGCCCGCGTGAAGCTGCTGCAGGGCCACGGCAATGTCGGCTTCGCGCGCGGCGCCAATCTGGGCGCCCGTGCGGCTAAGGGCGAAGTCATCGTCTTCCTCAACCCAGACGCCTTTCTCCAGCCCGGCTGCATCGCCGAACTCACCCGCGCGATCGAGGGCCGGCCGACGCCAACCCTGGTGGGCGGACGCGTGCTCAACGCTGACCGCACCGAGCAGCGCGGCGCACGGCGCGGCGACATTACGCCGATCAGCGCGCTGGTCAGCCTGAGCCGGTTATCGAATCGCATTCCCGCCTGGCGCCGTTACGAGGTGCACTGGGAGACCGAGGCGGCGCCGGACGCGGTCATCGCGGTGCCTACTATTTCCGGCGCGTGTTTCTGCATGCGGCGCGAGGACTTCGACGCCGTCCAGGGCTTCGATGAGGGCTATTTCCTTCACGTCGAGGACGTGGACCTCTGCTGGCGCGTGCGTCAGGCCGGCGGCGATGTTCTCTTCCAGCCCAAGGCCGAGGTCATCCACCTCGGTCACACCAGCCACGCCAGCCCCCTGCGGGTGGAGTTCCACAAGGGCGTGGGTCTGGCGCGCTACTTCCGCAAGCGCGCGGAAGGCGTCGGCGAGCAACTGCTGGCGCTTCTGCTCTCGCCGATCATCGTCTGCACCGCCGTCGTGCGGCCGGTGATGTGGCGCATCCGCGGCCGGACGGCTTAGGCTTCCAGCGGAAATACGCCAGCGCGGCTGACTGAGGCCGCGATCGGCTTGTTCAAGGTTCCTGACATCCACTTGGCGGTCTCGATGAGCGCCTTGATGTCGTAGCCCGTCTCGAAGCCTGCACGCTCCAGCATGTAGACGAGGTCCTCGGTGCCGATATTGCCGGTGGCGTCCGGCGCGAAGGGGCAGCCGCCAAGGCCGCCGCAGCTGGCGTCCAGGATGTCGACCCCGGCCTCGACGCCTGCGAAGGCGTTGGCCAGACCGGTGTTGCGCGTGTCGTGGAAGTGCAGGCGCAGCGGAATGTCCCCGATCACGTCACGCACCGCCGCCACGCGGGCGCGGACCGTCCAAGGATCGGCGACGCCGATAGTGTCGGCCAGCGCGATCTCGGCCACTTCGGCCTTGGCCGCCTCGCGCGCCAAGGAGACGATCTGATCCTGCGAAATCTCGCCATCGAACGGGCAGCCGAAGGCCACCGAGAAGGTGACGGAGATCGGCGGCCCCCCGCTCTCGGCTTTCTTCGCGGCGATGGCGTGCATGGCCTCGATCTGTTCGGCCACGGTGGCTCCCTGGTTGCGGACGCCAAAGCCATCGGAGGCGCAAACCACCACATTGGCCTCGTCGCATCCGGCGGCGACGGCGCGGTCCCAGCCACGCATGTTCAGGACTAGACCGATCCGCGACAGGCCGTCGTCGGACGGCAGTTGCGCCATGATCTCTTCGGCGCCGGCCATCTGGGGCACGCGGTTCGGATTGACGAAGGAGACGACCTCCATTCGCTTGGCGCCCGCCGCCTGGAGGCGACGGATGAAGTCGAGCTTCTGGTCGACATCCAGGATGGATTTTTCGTTCTGAAGCCCGTCGCGCGGGCCGACCTCGACGATCTCGATGAAACGGCTCATGGGCCTAAGGTGGGGCGGGCGCATAGATCCGTAAAGTCGTGTCGTCGCCGTTGGAGTAGTTCAGGCCGTCGACCCGGCCGATCTCGCGAGCCTTGACGCCGCGGTTGTTCATGGCGGCCTCGAACTCGGCCTGTTCGCGGCCTTCCACGACGGCCGGACGATTCTCGGCGAGGGCGTCGACCGCCTCGCCCACGCCGCCGAGGTCGGTCGGGGTCCCAAGTGCGAACACGAGGCTGGGCTCGGCATAGCCGGCGACGGCGATAGGGGCGGCGGTGAAGCCCTGGCGGGGCAATAGCCGAGCCTCCTCCAGCACCCGCTCGGTGCGCTTGGAAAGCCAGAGCGGATCAAGGCTGGGCGCGAAAGCCCCTGCAAAAGCGCCATGGCCGAGGATGGTGAGGGCGCCGGCGGCGACGATCGCGCGCAAGGCTTCGCCGCGTCCCATCAGGTAGGCGCCGGCGAGCCCCGCCCCGGCGAGCAGGAGCGCGGTCACAATGGTGGCCGGCAAGTCGCTGGGGTCGCCGTACTCGCCATAGAGGTAGAAGACCGCGGCGCCGAGCGCGACGCCGACCAAGGCCGAGAGACCCACTCCGACCCAGCGGGCTATGGGACCGATCTGTCCGCGCATCACGGCGGCCGCCATCAGCCAGGCGAAGGCCCCGTAGGTCGGCAGGGTGTAGTGCACCAGCTTGGTTGGCATCGCCTCGAAGACCAGGAACGAGGGGATGAGCCAGCAAAGGGCGAAGCGCACGCCCGGCTCGGACCGGGCCCGCCAGCCTAGCGCCAGGGCGGCCGGCAGCAGGACCGCGCCCGGGAAGATCAGAATGGGAGTCAGCAAAGTATGAT
>JAEXKM010000281.1 GCA_023445705.1 Pseudomonadota bacterium | reverse complement strand
CTCCAGCGACGTCGCGGTGGAAGACGCGGTCATCGCCGCGCTCAAGAAGGCCGAGACGCAATACAAGGGCGTCTCCTTCACCAAGATCTTCTCCAGCGTTGACGAGACCCGGGCCAGCTTCAAGGCCACGCAGCACGTCCTGCTGGAAGGCATGATCCTGGCGGCCCTGGTCGTCTTCGCCTTCCTGCGCGACTGGCGCTCGACGGCGATCACCGCGATCGCCATGCCGATCTCGCTGATCCCGACGTTCTTCTTCATGAACATCTTCGGCTTCTCGCTGAACGTCGTGACCCTGCTCGCCCTGACCCTGGTCATCGGCATCCTGGTCGACGATGCGATCGTGGAGATCGAGAACATCGAGAAGCGCGTAGCCCAGGGCATGCGCCCCTATCAGGCGGCCATGCAGGGCGCCGACGCGATCGGCCTGGCCGTGGTGGCGACGACCTTCTCGATCGTCGTCGTGTTCACGCCGGTGTCCTTCATGTCCGGCATGGCCGGGCAATTTTTCCGCGAGTTCGGCATCACCGTCTCGGTGGCGGTGCTTTTCTCGCTGGTCGTTGCGCGCCTGTTGACGCCGCTGATGGCCGCCTACCTGCTGAAGCCGGTGGTCCACGCCAAGGAGCGCAAGCCCTTCGAGGGCTTCTATCGCAACACGCTCGAATGGGCCCTCGATCACCGCATCATCGCCTCGGTGATCGGCGGCGTGATCTTCATCGGCTCGCTGACCCTGGTGCCGCTGCTGCCGCAGGGTTTCCAGCCCGCCGGTGATCCCGACTACCTCTATGTCGATATCCAGGGGCCGCCCGGCGCGACCGCGGCGGACATGGAGGACACGGTCCAGCGCGTGACCCACCTCTTCGAGCAGCGTCCCGAGGTCACCGGCGTCTTCGTCCAGATCGGCGCCACCGTGACCAGCAACGGGTTCGGCGGCGGCGGCGGCGCGGGAGACCTGCGTTCCGGCTCGATGACCGTCCTGCTGAACGAGAAGCGCCACAAGAGCGGCGCCGAAATCCGCAGCGAAATGCGCCAGGCGCTGCTCTCGGTGCCGGACGCCCGGATCAGCTTCCTCGACTTCCAAGGGTCCGCCGGCCTCCAGAAGGTCCTCACGGGCAACGACCCGGAGAAGCTGCAGGCCGCCGCGCTCGAGCTTGAGAAGCAGATGCGGACGCTGGACGTGATCGCAGATCCCCGTCCCTCGACTCCGCCGATCGGACCGGAAGTCATCGTCGTGCCGCGGGCCGATGAGGCTGCGCGCCTCGGCGTCTCGACCGAGGCCATCGCCCAGGCCGCCCGGGTCGCCACCGTCGGCGACATCGACGCCAACGTCGCGAAGATGAACGACGGCGAGCGGCGCATCCCGATCCGCGTCCGCCTGCCGGCCGACGCCCGCGCCGACATCCAACGGATCAAGTCGCTGCGTCTGCCGACTGCTAACGGCGGCGTGACGACCCTCGACGCCGTCGCCGACGTCTACTTCCAGGCCGGCCCGGCCAAGATCGAGCGCCTGAACCGCAAGCGCCAGCTCACCGTTCAGGCCGAACTCAACGGCGTGGAGATGGGCAGCGCCAACCAGGCGGTCGAGAAGCTGCCGATCATGAAGAACCTGCCCGAGGGCGTGACGCCGGCTCAAACCGGCCAGCTTGAGGCCATGAAGGAACTGTTCGGATCCTTCGGCCTGGCGGTCTTCGCCGGGGTTTCGATGATCTACGGCGTGCTCGTCCTGCTGTTCAAATCGTTCTTCAAGCCGATCGTCATCCTCTCGGCCCTGCCTCTGGCGGTCGGCGGCGCCTTTGTCGGGCTGCTGTTGTTCAACCTGTCGCTCTCGGTGCCTTCGCTGATCGGCTTCCTGATGCTGCTCGGCCTGGCGGCCAAGAACTCCATCCTGCTGGTGGAGTACGCCATCGAGCGCGAGCGCGCGGGGATGGAGCAGCGGGCCGCGCTGATCGAGGCCTGCCGCGAGCGGGCCCGGCCGATCGTGATGACCACCGTGGCCATGGCCGCCGGCATGCTGCCCACCGCCTTCGCCCTGGAGAAGGGCGCCGAGTTCCGTCAGCCGATGGCGGTTGCGGTGATCGGCGGCCTGATCACCTCGACCCTGCTGTCGCTGGTGCTGGTGCCCGTGGTCTACGAGTTCGTCGACGACTTCGAGAACTGGCTGCGCCCCAAGCTCGGCCGGTTTGTCACCCCCCGCGAAGCGCCCGGCGAGGCGGTGCCGGAAGACCGGCTCTAAGCTTCACTATTGCGGTCGCCCACAACCCCGCCTAGCGTCGCAGCTAGGGGTTGTGGGGGGGCGCAATGGCGACTTTTTCGATTGGCGACGCGGCGATGTCCGGCGTCCGGATCATTCGCGAGCATCCGAAGGCGGTGCTCGTATGGTCGCTGGCTTACTTTGTGATCGTGCTGCTGCCTCAGTTCGGGGCGTTGGCGCTGTTTGCTCCCGAACTCATGGCTGGCGAAGAAGCGGCGCGATCCACCGTTAATCAGACTGCCCTGGACCTGGGACGCACGGTGCTCGTTCAGCTCATCCAGTTCATCACCAGCGCGTTGTGGGGCTTGGCTCTTTATGGCGCGGTCTTTCGGACCGTGTTGGAGCCGGAGAACAGCTCGCGCTGGTATATACGGGTTGGCCAGCAGGAGTTCTTGCTAGGCGCCGTTTACGTCGTCGCAAGCTCATTGTTGTGCTTGGCGATGATCGTCGCCGCTATCCCCATTTTCGTGTTGATCTTCGCATCCAGCGCGGCGGCCGGAGGCGCTATGGCGGTGAGCGGTATCGCCGCTGTGCTTATCGCACTTGTGGGCTTGTTGGCTCTCTGTTGGGCCGCGATCCGCTTGTCCTTGGCGTTTCCAATGAGCTTTGAGCGGCGATCTTTCCAGTTGTTCGAATCCTGGGCTGTGACACGTGGCCATGCCGCCAGGATCTTCTTGGTAAATCTGGCCGCCGGCGCGCTGGCCATAATTTTGGCCGTGGCGGTGATGGCTGTTCTGTTCGGCTTTGGGCTTGGCGCCGGCGCTATAGCCAGTGGCACGGGCCGGTTCAGCGGGGGTAGCGCGATTGTCTGGCCCAGCGTGCTGGTGGCCGGGGCCGTCGTCTCCGTTCTGATGACCGTGGTTTGCACCATCACGGCGGCGCCGATCGCCACCATATATCAACGGCTGAAAGAGCCGCTCGCGCCCGCGCAGGCGGCCTGACCGGCTCAGTACTCGCCCCGCAGCACCTTCGCGAACAGCTCCGGGTCGACGTTGCCGCCCGACAGCACCAGGGCCGTCGCGCCGTCGCCGCCGAAGTCCCTGACCTTGCCGGCCAGCAGGGCGGCGAGGCCGACCGAGCCGCCGGGCTCGACCACCAATTTGAGGACCGAGAAGGCGTAGCGCATCGCCTCGGCCACCTCGGCGTCGGTGACGACCGCCACGTCCGCCACGGTCTTCTGGAGGATGGGGAAGGTCAGCTCGCCCGGCGCGGGGCTTTCCAATGCATCGCAGAGAGAACGCGTCGCCGGCTTGGTGACGATCCGCTCGCCCTTCTGCAGCGAACGCAGGGTGTCGTCGAAGCCCGCCGGCTCGACGCCGATCACCGCGGTCTGGGGCGACAGCGTCTTCACCGCCAGTGATGTCCCGGCCATCAGCCCGCCGCCGCCGAGCGGCGCGATCACGCGGGCCAGCGGCGTTTCCAGCGCTTTTGCCTGGGCGACGATCTCCAGCCCCACCGTGCCCTGGCCCGCTATGATGTCCGGGTCGTCGAAGGCCGGCACGATCACCGCGCCGCGCTCGGCCGCGACCTGGGCCGCGATCGCCTCACGGCTTTCCGTCAGCCGGTCGTAGAGCTTGATGTCGGCGCCATAGCCTCGGGTCGCCTCGACCTTCACCGTGGGCGCATCGGCCGGCATGACGATCAGGGCCGGCATGCCCAGCAGCCTGGCCGCCAGGGCCACGCCCTGGGCGTGGTTGCCGGAGGAGAAGGCGACGACGCCGCGCTGAGCCTCCTCGCGCGAAAGCTGCGAGAGGCGGTTGTAGGCGCCGCGGAACTTGAAGGCGCCGACCCGCTGCAGGGTTTCGGGCTTGATCAGGATGCGCCGCCCAAGCCGGTCGTTGAGGGCGGGGCTCTCGATCAGCGGCGTGCGGACCGCATGCCCAGCGATGCGGGCGGCGGCGGCCTCGATATCGGCGAAGACCACGCTCATTTCGCAAACACCATGGCGTCGTCGGCGAAGGCCTTGAACTCCAGCGCGTTGCCGGAGGGATCGAGGAAGAACATCGTCGCCTGCTCCCCCGGCTGGCCCTGGAAGCGGATCTGCGGCTCGATGACGAACGTCGTGCCGGCGCCTTCGAGCTTGGCGGCCAGAGCATGCCACTCGGGCAGGGTCAGGATGGCGCCGAAGTGCCGGACCGGCACGTCCTCGCCGTCCACGGGGCTGGTGCTGCGGTGACCGACCTCGTCGGGCGACAGGTGCGCCACGATCTGGTGGCCATAGAAATCGAAATCGACCCATTCCGGGCTCGATCTGCCTTCCGGACATCCCAGCAATCCGCCGTAGAAGGCGCGGGCCTCGGCGAGGTCGCGGACGGGAAAGGCGAGGTGAAAACGGGGGCGGCTCATGCAGGCTTCTTAGCCCGGCTCGCTCGCCTGCGCACGTGCTCTTGGCCGCCGGGGCTTGACGTAGGAGGCCCCCGCTGGTTTACCCCCGCCGAACGGAGAGACGCCGCCGCTAGGCCAGCGCATCCGGTTCCTACAATCGATCCAAGTCCACCCGCCGAGTCCTGTCGAAGGGCGTGGTTGGACCCGCTCGGGCAGGCCGGGAGATCGTATCCAAATGGCCAATGTGACCGTGATCGGCGCTCAGTGGGGCGACGAAGGCAAGGGCAAGCTCGTCGACTGGCTGTCGAACCGCGCCGACGTCGTGGTGCGCTTCCAGGGCGGCCACAATGCGGGCCACACCCTGGTGGTCGGCAACCAGACCTACAAGCTCAGCCTGCTGCCGTCGGGCGTGGTGCAGGGCAAGCTGTCGGTGATCGGCAATGGCGTCGTGGTCGATCCCTGGCACCTGCTGGAAGAGATCGCCAAGCTGGGCGGCCAGGGCGTGTCGATCACCCCTGAGATGCTGGTCCTGGCCGACAACGCCGCCCTGATCCTGCCCCTGCACCGCGACCTGGACCAGGCGCGCGAAGCGGCCGCGGTCAACAAGATCGGCACCACCGGCCGCGGCATCGGCCCGGCCTATGAGGACAAGGTCGGCCGCCGCGCCATCCGGGTCGACGACCTGCGCGACCGCGACGCCCTGGAAGCCAAGATCGACCGCCTGCTGGCCCACCACAAGCCGCTGCGCGCCGGTCTCGGACTGCCGGAATACGACGGCGCCGAGCTGCTGGCCGCGCTGGAAGAGATAGCGCCGAAGATCCTGCCCTTCGCCCAGCCGGCTTGGCGCCTGCTCGACGGGGTGGTGAAGTCTGGCAAGCGCGTGCTGTTCGAGGGCGCCCAGGGCGCGCTGCTCGACGTCGACCACGGCACCTATCCCTATGTGACCTCGTCCAACACCGTCGCCGGCCAGGCCGCGGCGGGCTCGGGCCTGGGTCCGAAGGGGCCGGGCTATGTCCTTGGCATCGTCAAGGCCTACAC
>JAEXKM010000191.1 GCA_023445705.1 Pseudomonadota bacterium | reverse complement strand
CCCATCACCTGCGGCTGGCAGCGCAGGCAATAGGGATCCTGGATGCGTTCGTCGTCCTTGAGGTGCGAGGCGCGTATGGCCGAGCCGGACATCAGCGCACGAAGCGCCGCGGCCGTTTCGATCTGGCCGGCATGCCTTCGCAGAACATGAATTCTGGGGTCGAACGGCGTATCGGAGCCTTTGGCGGCTTCCGTCGACAAGGCTCCGGTGATGAGCGCTGTCTGGAACAGGCGCTCGGCCTCGAAAAGGCCCGCTAGGGCGTAGGCGGTCGAGAATTGCGTCCCATTGAGCAGGGCGAGGCCTTCCTTAGGGGCGAGCTCCAGCGGCGATAGGCCAGCGCTCGCCAGCGCCTCTGTCGCGCCTTTTTGCTCGTCTCCTACGAATATCTCCCCGACGCCGATCATCGCCGCCGCCATGTGCGCGAGCGGCGCGAGGTCTCCGGAGGCTCCGACCGAGCCCTGAGCCGGCACAACCGGCGTCAGCCCCTGCGCCAGCATCGCTTCCAGAAGCGATGTTGTGGCGAGCGAAATCCCCGAAGCCCCTTGGCCCAGGCTCGCGAGCTTGAGCGCCATCATCAGTCGAACGACGGGAACGGGCGAGGCGGGGCCGACGCCCGCTGCGTGCGAGAGCACGATATTCCGCTGCAAGGTCGCTAGGTCCGCCGCTTCAATCCGGACACTGGCGAGCTTTCCGAAGCCGGTGTTGATCCCGTAGATCGGCTGGCCCTTGGCGAGGATCCGCTGCACGGCCGCGGCGCTTGCAACGATCTGCGGCGTGGCCGTCGGATCTAGCCTTACGTCGGCGCCGCGATAGATCGCGCGCCACTCCGCGAGCCTGACGTCACCCGGCCTGAGGACGATCGCGGTCATGCTCCACTCCACATCTGACCCAGGCTCGAGCCCGCTTCTCAGTGTCCGTCAATATGTATAGACATAATTCGACGCAAGGAGATCCCGTCGTTGTTCTCAAACCTCGCTGCCAAGCGGGCTCGATCTTCATGAGCGCCTCCGCCAGCCCAGCACTTCCTGCTGCCCTGCACCAGCGTATCCGCGAGGAGATCGAGGCGAAGATCCTTTCCGGCGAGTGGGGACCGGGCCATCGTATCCCGTTCGAGCATGAGCTGACCGATCAGTATCGGTGCTCACGGATGACGGTCAGCAAAGCGATCAGCGCGCTCGCCGAGGCCGGGCTGATCGAGCGCAGGCGCAGGGCGGGCTCATTCGTCGCCCGCCCCCGGGTGCATTCAGCGGTTCTCGACATCCCGGATCTGAAGTCGGAAATCGAGGCGCGGGGCTCGGCCTATCGGTTCGACCTGCTCTCTTGCAATAAGCGTGCGCCCGAGAGCGCCGTGGAGGCCGAGCTGGCCAGCGGACGGACGCTGCTCGCCCTTCGCGGTGTGCACCTGTCGGATGCTCGGCCGTTCGCGCTCGAGGATCGGTTGATAAGTCTCCGAGTAGCGCCGGAGGCTGCAGCGGTGGACTTCGCCGCGATCTCGCCGGGCGCCTGGCTCCTCGAACACATTCCCTGGACCGAAGCCGAGAACCGGATCACCGCGATCTCAGCGGATGCGAACACCGCCCGCTTGCTCTCGATTCCGGCCAGGACGGCGTGCCTGGCCGTCGAGCGGCGCACCTGGCGCAGCGGGCTGGGCGTTACCTGGGTGCGGCAGACCTTCCCGGGCGAGGGCTACGATCTCGTGGCGAGGTTTGGCCCATCGCGCGCCTGAAGCGCTTAGACCGGCATGGCCGTCGTATATTTCACCTGGCTCAGGGCGAAGTGGGACGCAGCGTTGGCCACGTTCGGGTGGTTCAGCAAGGTTCCCATCAGGAAGCGCTCGTATCCGGCCACGTCGGCCACGACGACGCGCATCAGGTAGTCCCACTCGCCGGACATGGAGTGGCACTCCATGATCTCCGGGCGGCCCCTCAGGAAAGCCTCGAATTCCTGCCGTTGCGCGGTTGCGTGCGACTTCATGCGAAGCTGACACATGACGTTGACGCCACGCCCGACCTTCTCGGCGTCGACCAGCCTGACGCTGTCCTTCAGGACGCCAGCCGCCTCCAGCGCCTTGATCCGACGCCAGCACGAGGCGGGCGACGCGCCGACCTGCTCCGCCAGCGCGGCATGACTCAGCGAGGCGTCATGCTGGAGCGCTCGCAGCAGCTTCCGGTCGATCTCGTCGAAATGAAGGTCGTCTTTCATGAACCGGCGTCATCGTGAAACGTTTCATCATATGATCGCCAAATCGCCGCGAGATTGAAAGCCCTTCATCGCGGCGAGCGCGTAACTTTCTTCTTCTAGAAGTAAGGAGGCGCACATGTCCGACGTCATCGCTCCGGCCCGCTCGCTTTTCGCGGGACTGAAGCCGCAAGCGCCGGATCCGTTGCTCTCCCTGATCGCGCTCTACAAGAACGATCCGCGGCCCCAGAAGATCGACCTTGGCGTTGGCGTCTATCGCGACGCCGCCGGCGAAACGCCGGTGTTCGCCGCGGTGAAGGCGGCCGAGCGCCTCCTGCTGCAGGCGCAACCGACCAAGGCCTATCTCGGTCCCGAGGGCGATCTTGGCTTCCTGGAACTGATGACGCCGGTGGTCTTCGGCCAGGCGGAAGGCGAGGGGCTCATCGCCGTTCAGACGCCCGGCGGGACCGGAGCGCTTCGGCTGGCCGCGGAACTAGCGAACGCTGGGACCCTTGGCGCGCGGATGTGGATGGGCGTCCCGTCGTGGCCGATCCACGCTCCGATCTTCCGTCAGGCCGGCCTGGGGATCGAAACCTTCCGATATTTCGACGCGGCCACCCAACGGCTCTGCTTCGACGAGATGATGTCGGCTCTGTCCGGGGTCGCCGCCGGTGACGTCGTGTTGCTCCACGGCGCCTGCCACAACCCGACCGGAGCTGACCTGTCGCTCGATCAATGGCGCGAGGTCGCCGCCCTGCTGGCCGCCCGCGGCGCCGTCCCGCTTGTCGATCTGGCCTATCAGGGGCTTGGGGACGGGCTCGACGCCGACGCCGCCGGCCTTCGCGCGGTGATGGATGTCTCCGACCGGGCGCTCGTCGCCTACTCCTGCGACAAGAACTTCGGCCTTTATCGCGAGCGTACCGGCGCGCTGTTCGTTCGCGCCAAGGGTGAGGAAGAGGTCGTCCGTTCGAACATCCTGCAACTGGCCCGATGCGCCTGGTCCATGCCCCCGGACCACGGCGCGGCGGTCGCCAGGGTGATCCTCGAAGGCGCGGAACTCACGGCCCAATGGCGTGCTGAGCTGGACGGCATGCGCACGCGCCTGAATGAGGTGCGGCAGCTTCTGGCCGACGCCGATCCTCGTCTGGAGCCGCTGCGTGACCAGCGCGGGCTCTTCGCGCTGCTGCCACTCGACCCCGCCCAGGTCGAAGCCATGCGCCGCGACCACGCTGTCTACATGGCCGGTTCCGGCCGCATCAATCTCGCCGGTCTGACGACGGCGACCATCCAACCATTCGTGCAGGCCCTGGCCGCCTGCCTGCAGGGAGACGCCTGACCATGACCGTGACCCCGGAAAACCCCATCGGCCTGGACGGCTTCGAGTTCGTCGAATTCACCAGCCCCGATCCGGCGCGCATGAAGCAGCTGATCGAGCAACTGGGCTTCACCGCCTACGCCAAGCACCCCACCAAGGACATCGTCCGCTACAAGCAGGGCCGTATCAATCTGCTGGTGAATCAGGAAGCCGTCGGGCAGGCGGCGGAATTCCGCCAGGCTCACGGCCCCTCGGCCAACGGCATGGCCTTCCGGGTGGCCGACGCCAAGGCGGCCTATGACCTGGCCATTGCGCGCGGCGCGCAGGCGGCCGACGCCTCCCAGGGCGCCTTTCCGGACGCCTATGTCCTCGCCGGGATCGGCGGCAGCCTCCTCTATCTCGTTGATCGATACGGCCCCGAAGGCACGATCTACGACGCCTGGGATCAGATCCCCGGCGCGGCGCAGGCCGAAGCGGTCAACAATGTCGGGCTCGATCTGCTCGACCACCTGACGCACAACGTGCGCCGCGGCCAGATGCGCACCTGGTCGACCTTCTACAACCAGATCTTCGGCTTCGAAGAGCAGAAGTACTTCGACATCAAGGGTCAGGCGACGGGCCTCTTCAGCCAGGCGATGATCGCGCCGGACAAGGCCATCCGTATTCCCCTGAACGAGAGCCAGGACGACAAGTCCCAGATCGAAGAGTTCATTCGCGAGTACAACGGCGAGGGCATCCAGCACCTCGCCCTGACCACGGCTGACATCTACGACACGGTCGAGCGCCTGCGGGCCCGCGGTGTGAAGCTGCAGGACACCATCGAGACCTATTACGAACTGGTCGACAAGCGCGTCCCCGGCCACGGCGAGGATCTCGAACGCCTGAAGAAGAACCGCATCCTCATCGACGGCGCTGTCGGCGACGAAGGCCTGCTGCTGCAGATCTTCACCGAGAACCTCTTCGGGCCGATCTTCTTCGAGATCATCCAGCGCAAGGGCAACGAAGGCTTCGGGAACGGCAACTTCCAGGCGCTCTTCGAGTCCATCGAGCTCGACCAGATCCGCCGCGGCGTCATCAAGGTCGACGCCGCCGAATAGCCGCCGCTTTGTCAGCGGCCCAGCGCCGCTGACATCGCAAGCATGCCGTAGCATCTTTCTGAAGACTCCCCGATGAACCGGGGAGGTGGCGCAGGCAAACGGCCATGGAGACAACCGTGCCGCTGAAATACATGTCCGGCTTCGGGAGCACCTTCGAAACGGAGGCTGTGCCGGGCGCGCTGCCGGTCGGGCAGAACTCGCCCCAGCGTGCGCCCTTCGGCCTGTTTGCGGAGCAGTTGTCGGGCTCAGCCTTCACCGCCCCTCGCCACGAGAACCGCCGCTCGTGGCTTTACCGGCTGCGGCCGACGGCCAGCCACGCGCCGTACGAGCCCTATAACGGCGGACGCAGCGTCCGCTCGGCCCCGTTCGATGAGGTTCCGCCGTCTCCCAATCGCCTGCGCTGGGATCCGCTGCCCATCCCCTCGGATGGCGCGGACTTTGTCGACGGCCTGGTGACCTACGCCGGCAATGGCGACGTGGCGGCTCAGTCCGGCATCGCCATTCACCTCTATGCCGCCAACCGCTCGATGGCCGGCCGCGTCTTCTACGACGCCGACGGCGAACTGCTGATTGTCCCTCAGGAAGGGGCGCTGCTGATCGCGACCGAACTGGGTCGCCTGGAAGTGTCCCCGGGTGAGATCGCGGTCATCCCGCGTGGCGTGCGGTTTCGCGCCGAACTTCTGGGCGCCTCGGCGCGAGGCTATGTCTGCGAGAACTATGGCGCGCCGTTCCGCCTGCCGGAGCTTGGCCCGATCGGCGCCAATGGACTCGCCAACGCCCGTGATTTCCAGACCCCTGTGGCCTGGTTCGAAGACCGCGACGAGCCTACCGAGGTGGTGCAGAAGTTCCAGGGGCGCCTCTGGACCACCCCCCTCGACCACAGCCCGCTCGACGTCGTCGCCTGGCACGGCACGCTCGCGCCCTGCAAGTACGACCTCGCCCGATTCAACACGATCAACACGGTCTCCTTCGACCATCCGGACCCGTCGATCTTCACCGTCCTGACCTCGCCGTCGGAAGTCCCCGGCACCGCGAATTGCGACTTCGTGATCTTCCCGCCGCGCTGGATGGTGGCCGAGCACACCTTCCGGCCGCCCTGGTTCCATCGCAACGTGATGAGCGAGTTCATGGGCCTCATCCACGGCGCCTATGACGCCAAGGCGGGCGGCTTCGCGCCGGGCGGCGCCTCGCTGCACAACTGCATGAGCGGCCACGGCCCGGACCGCGAGAGCTACGAAAAGGCGGTCGCTGCCGAGCTCGCGCCCCACAAGATCGACAACACCATGGCCTTCATGTTCGAGAGCCGCTGGGTGATCCGTCCGACCCGTTTCGCCACCGAAACCCCGCTGGCCCAGCTCGACTACGACGACTGCTGGAACGGCTTCACCAAGGCCCAAGTCCCGACCCCATGATCGACGAAACCCACGATCCCGCCCGCAAGTCCTGGGTCGAGAGCGCGAACGGCCACGCCGAATTCCCGATTCAGAACCTTCCGTTCGGGATCTTCTCGCCCGCGGGGCAGGCGCCACGCGGCGGTGTCGCCATCGGCGACCAGATCCTCGATCTGGAAAAGGCCGCGAACTCGGACCTGCTGACCGGCGAGGCCAAGGCCGCCGCTGCTGCCGCCGCCGGCCCGACGCTCAACGCCTTGCTGGCGCTGCGGGCCACGGCCCGCCGGGCGTTGCGTCGCCGGCTCTCGGCGCTGCTGGCGCAAGGGGCGCCCGAGGCGGCCGAGGTGGCGAGCTGGCTGCATGCGGCCGAGGCCTGCGTGCTGCATCTGCCGGCCGCGATCGGCGACTACACCGACTTCTACGCGGGCATCCACCATGCCCTGAACGTCGGCAAGCAGTTCCGGCCCGATAATCCCTTGCTGCCGAACTACAAGCACGTGCCGATCGGCTATCACGGCCGCGCCTCGTCCATCCGCGTCTCGGGCGCGGTGGTTCGCCGCCCCAGCGGCCAACGCAAGGCCCCCGACGCCGAGACGCCGACCTTCGGCCCGGCCCAGCGGCTGGACCTGGAGCTGGAGCTGGGCGTCTGGGTGGGGCAGGGCAACGAGCTCGGCCAGCCGATCCCGATCGCCGAGGCTGGCGAACATATCGCCGGCCTTTGCCTGCTGAACGACTGGTCCGCCCGCGACCTGCAGGCCTGGGAATATCAGCCCCTCGGCCCGTTCCTCGCGAAAAACTTCATGACCACGATCTCGCCCTGGATCGTCACGACCGAGGCCCTGGCGCCCTTCCGCACCGCCCAGGCGGCCCGTCCGGACGGCGACCCGCGGCCCATGGACTATCTGTGGGACGACGTCGATCAGGCCTCCGGCGGCTACGCCCTCGAACTGGAAGTCTTCCTCTCGACCCGAAAGATGCGCGAGCAGGGCCTGCCGGCCGTGAGGGTTTCGCGCAGCGCCGCCGCGCACCTTTACTGGACCGCGGCCCAGATGGTCGCCCACCACACGGT
>JAEXKM010000334.1 GCA_023445705.1 Pseudomonadota bacterium | reverse complement strand
GTCCTGGCCAGGGTCCATCCAGCGCACGTCGCACATCGTGCCCTGCACGACGAAGCAGCGCTCGGCGTCCGGATCGCCGCTGGACTTTAAGCGGGCGAGTTCCTCCTTCGCCCAGGCGGTGATGCGGCGATTGCGAGCCAGCTGCGCCGCGCGGAAACGCGCGACGAAGGCGTCGTCGTAAGGCGGTTGATGCGGGCAGTCGGGCGAATAGATGTCGAGCTCGACATCCCTCTCGAAGGGCTTGGCCTCATCCAGGATGGAGGGATCGAGCCATTCGGTCATCGTCACCGACCGACTGATATGGGCGGCGAGCAATAGAATGCCGTCCGCACGCTGAAGTCCTGCGCCAGCGATATCGACGAGGTCGCCGGCCGGCGTCGCAGTGATCGTCGGGTTCTCAGCCTGGTCCTGATAAAAGAGAGAGAGCGAGCCGCCGCCGGACCAGCCGCCGAGGATGACCTTGCTATAGCCGAAGCGCGTCTTGAGGTCGGCGATGCATGCGCCCAGGTCGAGCAGGCACTTCTCGAGGATCAGAGCCGAGTCGTTCCCGCGATAGCGCGGGTTGCAATAGATGACATGCCGGCCTGCCCGGGTCAGGGCAGACACCAGGGGTAGGAACGACCCGCCCCCGACGGGATGGCTGAAGACGATCACGGTGTCGGAGTCTCCGGCTTCCGGCCGGATGCGCATGCACTCGACGAAGACCTGCCCGGACGGGCCTCCATAGACCTCCTTCAGGCGCGAATTGTCCGCGTGAACGAAGCCGTACGGCTCTCGGACCACCGCCATGCATTCCTCCCCTTGAGCTTGCGTCGCTCAATTTCTGATTCAATAGTCAGAAATGCTGATGAGCATGTCAAACGCCAGCCTCACATTGGAGCCGCCCCGCACGAAGAAGGGCGGACGGACGTTCGAGCGGATTCGCGAGGTCGCACTCGACCAGTTCTCGCGACTGGGCTTCGAGCGCGTGACCATGGCCGAGATCGCGCGCGCGGCGAGCATCTCGCAGCCGGCGCTGCACTATCATTTCGAAGACAAGGAAGAGCTCTGGCGCAGCGCGATGGGGCTGCTGGCCCAGGCCATCGCCGAGGAGGAGCGGCTGATCGCCGCCGCCAGGGACGCCAGCGCCCTGACCAAGCTGCGGATCGCCATGCGGCATTTCCTGCATTTGGCGTGGGACTGCCCGGCCCTGGGACGGATCGTGGCGCTGGAGGGCATGGCCGGGGGCGAACGCCTGCAATGGATCGTCGACAACCTAATCGGCGAGCGCAACAGACGCCTGGTCGCCCTGATTCAGGAGGCGATCACGGCGGGCGACCTCAAGCCGTACCCGCCGGAGCAGATCCTGATCCTGCTGCAGACTGGCGCCGTGGGCGCGACGAACCTTGCCCCGTTGATGCGGACGAACTTCGGCTACGACCCGGACACAGAGCATGCCCGGGCGGCCTATGAGGACCTGATCGTCGAGGCCATCACGCGCGGTCTGGCGACAGGAGGGACGGAATAACCAGGAGGCTTGCCGCCATGACCCAGCACCCGACCGGCGTTCACCACCTGGCCTTCATGGCCGGTGACATCAAGAAGCACATCGCCTTCTTTTCCGAGGTGATGGGCTGCCCGTTGGTAGCGCTGTTTGACATGCACGGCGTGCCGGGCGGACTGCACGCGTTCCTCAAGATGAGCGAAGGCAGCTATTTCTCGATCGTCCAGTTACCCGGCGTCGACGAGATTCCGATCGAGCTGGGAAAGACTCATGCCGGCCGCGGCGAGGAGCCGTCGGCCCCGGGCACGCTGCAGCACCTGGCGTTCGGTGTGCCGGACGAAGCGGCCCTGCTGGCCATGCGAGATCGCATCCGCAGCCATGGCGTCAATGTCATCGGCCCTCTCAACCACGGCTTCTGCAAATCGATCTACTTCGCGGGGCCTGATAACATGGCGCTGGAAGTCGCGACCTCGGTAACGACCATCGACCCGAGCCGTTGGATCGATCCCGCGGTGCTGGAAAAGGCGGGCATCGACGCCGCCGAGGCCGCGCGCTTCAAGGCCCCGGCCCCATTCACGGGCGCGAGCCCTGTGCCGCAGCCGGCCTATGACGCCGACAAGCCGCACATGACCTATCCCAAGGAGGCCTATCTCCAGATGCTGGCCGTGCCGGACGAGGTGATCGCCAACGCGACCGCGCACGTCGAGCCGCCCGTGCCCGCCGCCTGACCTGCGGCTGGCGAGGCGAAGGCCACGGCCCCTCGCGAGGCTCAGTCGAAGGCTAGGCGGCGGACCACGAGCAAGCCGCCGCGATAGGCCATTTCCTCGCGTTTGCGCGCCTGGATCAGCGGACTGTCGGCGACGTCGCCCAGGGCGCGCTCGGCGTTGAGGAACGAGCCGATCGCCCACTTGTCGCCGATCGGCGTCATCATCAGGAAGGCGACGCCGACGTTCTGGAGCCCCGCGCCGGGTATGAAGGGATCAAGGCCCGTCGCCGCCGCTTCGTCTTCGCTGACGCCCAGATAAGCGTTGTTCGATTTGGCGTCGCCGCCGCGTAGATAGAGCGTGCTGACCAAAAGACCGACCGGCGTCACCGACTGGTTGGCGATGGAGAAGTAGTAGTCCGTCCCGTCGGTCTGCCCGCGCACGTCGCGCATGATCCGGCCGCCGATGGAGATGTCGCCGGGGACCCTGACAAAGCCGTAGATGGCGAGGTCCGCGCCGAGGTCCGGAAGCTCCAGCCCCTCGATGGTCGATTGTCCCGAATAGTGCGGCCGGAGCTGAACGCCGGCCCTCACCCGATCGGTCTTCACGACATTGTAGCCGAGGCCGTCGAGGGGATTTCCGTAGATTCGATCCCGCCAGTTGAAGTCACCCCAGGGGGTGAAGGTCAGGCGCTCGGCCTTTCCACCGGTCGGACTGAAGCCGTAGACGACACCGCCGCCGATATTCATCGACAATTCTGGCTGGGCGATGACAGGCTTGAAGGGCTGGCTTTGCGCCCACGCGGCGCTGGCGGCGGCTGCGCCGACAGCCAAGGCCAAGGCAGCTACGGTTACTCTCACTACACTCACCGAAAAAAAAAAGCGCGTCAGCCGAAGCCGACGCGCCGTTACTCAAGTCACGACTTACGAAGTTTTCTCCCAACCTCCCCCTAGGGCCTTGAAGAGGGTGATCTGGTTGGTGGTCACCTGGGCGTCCGACTGTGCGAGCTGAGCCTCGAGCGAAGCCAGGTTCCGCTCCTGGATCAGGACGTTCAGAAGGCTGTCGGAACCGGCCTCGAGGCGCAGGCGCGCCAACTTGGCGGCCTTCTCGCCCTCGTCACGGGCCCGCTTGAGGGCCGCGCGCCGATCCAGTTCCCGGGCGTAGGCGTTGAGCGCCGTCTCGGTTTCCTGGAGGGCGG
The DNA here is from genome assembly GCA_023445705.1 of Pseudomonadota bacterium. Lineage (GTDB taxonomy): Bacteria > Pseudomonadota > Alphaproteobacteria > Caulobacterales > Caulobacteraceae > Phenylobacterium. The sequence goes on along the minus strand of JAEXKM010000334.1, from coordinate 260 downwards.
TCAGATTGGCCTTCTCGAAGGTGGCGAGAGCGCCTTCGGCGCTGGCGCCGGCCTGTTTGACCCGCGCACGGGCCGCCAGGATGTTCGGGAAGTTCCAGCTGATCAGCGGTCCTACGCTGAACTGGTAGTCGTCGCCGAGATCGCCGACGTTCTGGGCGATGGTCGAGATCGACCCGCCTAGCGACACCGACGGGTAAAGCCCGGCGGTGGCCACGCCGACCCGGGCGGTCGCCGCGGCCAGTTCACGCTCTGCCTGGCGC
>JAEXKM010000388.1 GCA_023445705.1 Pseudomonadota bacterium | reverse complement strand
CTGCTGACCTTGTCGGCCTTGATCGCTCCCTCAAGGAGCGAATAGGCGGAACGAACCCGTAGGTGGACGAAGCCTTCGTTCACCGCATCGCTCACGCCGTCACCTCCACCGTCAGGCGGCCAATTGGGCCACCGCGCACATCATCCAGACAAAACCTGCAACCAACATAAAGGCCAGCGATTCCCGAGCCAGACGAACCATCTGCGACGTCCTCGTTGTGGATGTTCTATTGATGTTCTTATTTCTCGTTTTGTTCTCATCGTCAAGCGGTTTAGGTTCGCCTACGCGAAGCCCAGGAGATCCGCATGGACCAACGTCTTTCACTCATAACCCTGGGGGTCCACGACCTCGCGCGCTCCAGGGCGTTCTTCGAGGACGGATTGGGGTGGCGACCGGCATCGGCCAATCCCGACGTCTGCTTCTATCAATTGCCTGGTCTGGCGCTGGGCCTCTTTGGCCGCCAGCCTTTGGCGGAAGACGCCAAGCGTCCGATCGACGGCGCTTTCTCAGGCGTCACACTCGCGATCAATGGCCGCTCGCGCGAAGAGGTCGACGCCATGTACGCGCAAGCCCTCGCCGCTGGCGCGTTGGCGCTCAAGCGGCCAGAGGAAGTCTTCTGGGGCGGCTATTCAGGCTATTTCGCCGACTTGGATGGCCACACCTGGGAGCTGGCGCACAATCCGGGCTGCGTCATTCACCCGGACGGCTCGACCACCTTCGAAACCTAGAGGGTTTGCGCCTCCAGGTGTCCGTCCTTCAGGGCGAGCACCCGGTCCATGTGCTTGGCGAGCTCCAGGTTGTGGGTCGCCACCAAGGCAGCGACCCCCTCGCTACGGGCGAGCGCGTAAAGGCTGTCGAACACTGCGCTGGAAGTGTGCGGATCGAGGTTGCCTGTGGGCTCGTCGGCAAGCAGCAGCCGAGGCTTGTTGGCCAGCGCACGGGCGATCGCCACCCGTTGCTGCTCCCCGCCGGACATCTGGGCCGGCTGATGATCGACGCGCTCGCGAAGTCCGAGGCTGGAGAGGAGTTCCAACGCACGGGCGCGCGCGGCCTTTCGCGACCGCCCCGCGATCATCTGCGGTAGGGCGACGTTGTCCAAGGCGGTGAACTCGGCCAGCAAGTGGTGAGCTTGGTAGACGAAGCCGATGGTCGCCAGCCGCACGCGCGTCCGCTGGCGATCGCTCAGATCCGAGCAGTCCCGCCCCTCGACGATGATCTGCCCTGCATCGGGATGCTCAAGAAGTCCGGCGGCGTGCAGAAGCGACGACTTGCCCGAGCCCGACGGGCCGATCAGGCCGACGATCTCACCGGGCCGGACGTCCAAATCCACGCCGTTCAGCACGGTCAGCACCTTGTCGCCGCTCTTATAGCTGCGACGCAGGCCCCGAATGGTCAGGACCGGATCACTCATAGCGAAGCGCCTCCACCGGATCGAGACGCGAGGCGCGCCATGCCGGCGGCAGAGTCGCCAGGAACGACATCGCCAGGGCCCAGAAGGTGATCACCGCCACCTCCTGCCAGTCGATCTTCGCTGGAATGCGGGTAAGGAAATAGATGTCTGAATTGAAGACCTGGGCGCCCGTGACCCATTCCACGAACTGCTGAATCTCTCCGATGAACATGCAGAACAGCGAGCCGATCGCCAGGCCGGCCAAGGTGCCAAGGACGCCAACCGCCGCGCCGGACATGAAGAATATCCGCAGAATAGAGCCCTGCCCCGCCCCCATGGTGCGCAGGATCGCAATGTCGCGGCCCTTGTTCTTCACCAGCATAACGAGGCCGGAAATGATGTTCATGGCGGCGATGGCCACCAGCATCATCAGGATGAGCCGCATGACGTTGCGCTCGACCTTCAGCGCGCCCCAATAGGCCGCGTTCTTTTCGGTCCAATCGGTGATGAGAGCCGTAGGTCCGGCCGCCCGCGCGACTGCGCCTTTCAAGGCCACCGCCTTGTCCGGATCGCGCAGCTTGACCTCGATGTAGTCCACCCCGGTGTCGCGGCCAAAGAAGAGCTGGGCCTGCTCCAAGGACATGTAGATGAACGCCTGATCGTACTCGCTCATCCCGACAGTGAACGTCCCGCCCACGGTGTAGGTCTTGCGGAGCGGCGTGGCGCCGAAAGCCGTCGCTCCGCCCGTCGGCGAAACCAGGCTCAGTTCATCGCCAGGCTGAACGCCGAGCGCTTGGGCTAGCCGGTCACCAACCAGAATGATGTCCCCGCCATACTCGCCCTCGCCAAAGCCGGCCATGGTCCCGCGGGTGATGTTGCCCGACACCAGCTTGGTGGCCTTCAGGTCCTGGGGCGTAACGCCGCGAACAATGGCGCCGCCGATCTGGCCATAGCCCATCGCCATGGCTTGGGCCTCGATCACGGGATAGACCTGCACCACGTCCGGCAGGTCGCTGATCCGCTTCACTACGGCGTCGCGGTCGGGCGACGTCAGCACGCCACCGGTCACATAGAGATGCGCGCTGAACCCCAGCATCCGCGAGAGCAGTTCGGCCCGAAAGCCGTTCATCACGCTCATAACGATGATCAACACCGCCACCGCCAGCATGATGCCGACGAAGGAGATGATCGAGATCAGCGCGACGCCGCCCTGGCTGCGCTTGGCGCGCAGATAGCGGGCGGCGACCGACCGCTCCCATTGCCCGAAGGGCGGCGCGCGGCCGTTCAAGGTTCCATTCACCGGCTTGCCGCTCACGCCCGGGCCGCTCCGGTGAACTTTGATGTCGAAAGATGCATGCGGAGGAAGGGTGTCCCGATGATCTGGCTTCAGCGCTCTGATAGCCGGTGCTCGCCGAGCTGTGCAACGCAAGCTGAGCGAAAAGAAGGCCGCCCTAGAGAGGCGGACGGCCTTCAAGTCGTCGGGGAAAACGCCACGGGCGGAACGACCGCCTGTGTCCACGCACAGGCCTAAACGATCCGGCGGCGTATGCAGCACGATCCGAGCGCTGCGAGGGGCCCAAACGGGCCTTCGCCCAAAAATTGTGCTTCAAGGTGGCGATGCTCAGAAATTCGCCACCTGCGCGGGCGCCCTCAGCGCCAACTCGGCGGAAGCTCAGGCAGATGAATGATCTTGAGCTGGATCACGGCGAACAGGATCGCCCACAGGATCGTCGCCACGATGGTCGTGGTCAGGAACTTGCGCTTAAGCTTGGGATCCACCGGCGCCCCCGGATCCCCGCCATCGCCGCGGTCGATGCCTGCCTCTGCGTGGCTGGTCACCCCGAGCGGCAAGATCGAAAACAGCACCGTCCACCAGATGGTGAAGTAGATGCAGATGGACGTGAAAATCGTCATCCGTGCGCTTCCTTGGGACTTTCCATCAACTCGACCAGCACGCCGCCCATATTCTTCGGGTGTACGAAGATCACCGGCGTTCCATGGGCGCCGATACGCGGCTCGCCTGTGCCGAGCACCGTCGCGCCTTTGGCTCGCATATCGTCTCGCGCGGCGATGATATCGGCCACCTCGAAGCAGACGTGGTGTTGCCCGCCCGCCGGGTTCTTCGCAAGGAAGCCGATCAGCGGCGAATCGTCCCCGAGCGGCTCGATGAGCTCGATCTGGCTATTCGGCAGGTCCACGAAGCAGACATAGACGCCTTGCTCGGGCATGGCCTTGGTCTCGGTGATGTTCGTCGCGCCCAGCACGTCGCGATAGAGCTTCACCGACTCCGCGATGGAGGGGGTGGCGACCCCCACGTGGTTCAATCGTCCGATCATGCCAGCGGTATAGCCCTCTCCGACCCGACGCGCGAGATTCACGCGACGGCAGCGCCGCCTACAGCCGCAGGACGGTCGTCTCAACGACGGGGCGCTTACCCCAGATCCGCTGGCTGGCCTTCTTCACCGCGCGAGAAATCGCCGTTTCGACCTCGTCGTCGAGCTCGCGTTCCTCACCCTGGACACGCGCCAGGGCCTGCTTGGCTTCCTTGGCGAGGTCATCGAGGACCTCGTCCATTGGATAGTCGTCGTCGGCCGGTAGGCCGAGCGCGCGCACCTGCGGATCGGTGGCCAGGCGGCCACGCGCATCGAGCACGATGCTGACCGCCACCATGCCGTTGTAGGCCGCGTGCCGACGTTCGCGCAGCGCATCGCCGTTCTCCGGCGTCAGCACGCCCGCGTCCACATAGATACGCCCAGCGGGCACCTCATCGATGATCTCGGCGCGGCCGGGAGCCAGGCGCACCATGTCACCATTGCGCGGCGCCAGCGCCTCCGGAACCTGGAGATCCTTGGCGAAGGCCACATGCTCCAGGAGATGCCGCCGCTCCCCGTGCGTCGGCACAGCGATCTGTGGACGAGCCCAGCGATACATCTGCGCCAGCTCGTCCCGGCACGGGTGCCCGGAGACGTGGATGCCGGGATGATCGCGCTCGGTGTAGAGCCGTACCCCGCGGTCGGCGAGCCGGTTCTGCAGGTTGCGGATCGGGATCTCGTTGCCCGGGATGACACGGGACGAGAAGACACAGGAATCGCCTGCGCCCAACTTCACGTGCGGATGGGATCCATCGGCGATGCGCGACAGCGCAGCACGTGGCTCGCCCTGGCTGCCGGTACAAAGGAACAGGACCTGGTTCTCGGGTAAGGCCGCCGCCTGCTGCTCGGAAACGAACTCGCGGATGTCCTGCAGCAGCCCGACGGACTTGGCCGCCGCCGCCATGCGGTGCATCGAACGCCCGACAAGGCAGACGCTGCGGCCCGCCGCCTGCGCGGCCCGGATCACGCTGTCCATCCGCGCGACGTTCGAAGCGAAACACGCCACTGCGACCTTGCCCGAAAGCCCGCCGATCAGACCGGCCAACGCTTCCTTCACGTCCGCTTCCGAACCCGCCTCGCCGTCGACAAAGACGTTGGTGGAGTCGCAGACCATGGCGAGGACGCCCTCGTCCCCAAGGCGCTGGATCGCGGCCTCGTCAGTCGCCGACCCCAAAACCGGGTCCGGATCGATCTTCCAGTCCCCCGTGTGGAGGATAGTGCCCAGGGGCGTGCGGATCGCTAGGCCATTAGGTTCGGGAATCGAGTGCGTGAGGGTGATCAGTTCGACCTCGAAGGGGCCGAGTTGGACCTTGCCGCTCAGCGGGATCTCGGTGATCTCGGCCTCGGCTGCGTCTTCGTTCTCACGCAGCTTCTCGCGAAGCAGGAAAGCGGTGAAGGGAGTCGCATAGAGCGGCGCACGTAGTTGCGGCCACAGCCAAGACACCGCGCCGATATGGTCCTCGTGCGCGTGAGTCAGGACGATGCCAACGATATTCTTGGCGTACTCGGTGATGTACTCGGGATCGGGCAGGATGATCTCCACCCCCGGCGTCGTCTGATCGCCGAAAGTTACGCCCAGGTCGACGACGATCCACTTGCGCGCATGCGCCGGACCGTAGCCATAGAGATTGAAGTTCATGCCGATCTCGTTCGAGCCGCCCAGCGGCAGGAAGACGAGTTCGTCCTGGTCTTTTGCTTTCATCACGCCCTTGCCGCCGCATTGCGGCGGTGAATCTCGAGTAGACCGCGGATTGTCAGGTCCGGATCGAAGTGATCGATCGCCGTCGTGGCGCCGTGGAACAGCGACGCGACGCCGCCAGTGGCGATAACGGTCAGCGGCTTTTCGCGTTCAGCCTTGATCCGAGCAATCAGGCCTTCGATCAGCGCCACGTAACCCCAAAAGACGCCTGACTGCATCGCACCGACCGTGTCGGTGCCGACCACGCGTTGCGGCTTCTGGATCGCCACCCGCGGCAGCTTGGCAGCGGCGGTGTGCAGCGCTTCCATAGAAAGATTGATGCCCGGCGCGATTACGCCGCCCTCAAAACCCCCATCGCCGGAAATGACGTCGAACGTCGTCGCCGTGCCGCTGTCGATCACGATCAGATCGCCGGGATAGACGATGTGCGCACCGATCGCGTTGACCAGCCGGTCCGCGCCGGCCTCGGACGGCTTGTCGATGCGAACCTCGATGCCAAGGTCGGCGTTCTCGCCGATCACCAACGGCTCAACGTGCAAATAACGGCGCGACAGGTTGCGCAGGTTGAAGATCGACTGCGGCACCACGCTCGAAATGATGCAGGCGTTTAAGACCCCGAACTGCAGGCCAGCCATGTTCAGGAGTTGCGAAAGCCAGACGGCGTACTCGTCTGCGGTCCGACTGGAATCCGTCGCTGCACGCCACTGCGCGATCCAGCGCTCGCCGTCATGAACGGCAAATAGCGTGTTGGTGTTGCCTTGCTCGATGGCCAGGAGCATCGCGTTCAACCCTCCCCAAAGAATACATCGCCGGCGGTGATGCGCAGGATGCTGCCGTCATCGCGCCGTAACCGAAGCGCTCCATCAGGATCTAGCCCCTCGGCGATCCCGCGGTGGGTCTGATTGGGCAACCGCGCCTCGCACGGACCACCCAGGCCCTGAGCATGCCGGGTCCAACCTTCGGCGATCGGCGTGAAGCCTTCCCGCTCCCAGCGGTCACGCCAGCGCTCGAAATGGGTCGCCAGGATCTCCAGCGCGTCCAGCGGCTGCGGCGGCGGCCCGGCCATATGTTCGGCGAACGCGGTAGCCGGCCGTTCTACGTCCTGCGGCGCTTCGGCCAGATTGATGCCGACGCCCACAGCCAGCCAGATGTCGCCGCGTGCTGTCGGGCCGGATTCGATCAGAATGCCCGTCGCCTTGCGCCCATGGACCAACACGTCGTTGGGCCATTTCAGCTTGGCCGCGCCCGGGCCGAGACAGATTTCAGCGAGTTCGACCGCAGCCAAGGCCGCCACGAATGAGAGCTGAGCGGCCTCTGCCGGGCCCTTGTCCGTGGTCAGCAGCAGTGTAGCGGCGAGGTTGCCTGAGTTCGTGCTCCAGGCACGGCCGCGGCGCCCTCTCCCCGCGGTCTGACGCAGCGCGGTGATCCAGACCGGCCCGCCCTCGCCCGCCTCGGCGCGCCTGCGCGCCTCGGCGTTCGTGGAGTCCAGTTCGTCGTAGGCTTCGATCGGCGGGTGGCTTCCCACCTAGACAGCCAACCCGAGCGCTACGGCCGCGGCCTTGGCCAGCGGATCGAGGAAGACCAGCGCGCCGAGCACGAGCGGGAAAGAAAACACCGCCGCGCCGATGGCGACCACACGCGCTTCGCCGGGCGAGGCGTCGACGGCGCCGGGCGCTTCGTCGAACCACATCACCTTGACCAGTCGCAGGTAGTAGAAGGCCGCGATGACGCTGCCGACCAGGCCGAGCACGGCCGCGATCTGGATCATCGGATCAGCCACATTGATCGCGGCCTTGAAGACGTAGAACTTCGCCCAGAAGCCCGAGAACGGCGGCAGGCCGAGCGCCGACAGCGAGAACGCGGTCATGGCCAGCGCCAGGCCCGGGCGCTCCTTGAAGAGCCCAGCCATGTCGCTGATGGTCTCCATCGGACGGCCTTCGCGCGACAGCGCCGTGAGGCAAGCGAAGAAGCCGGTCACGTCCACCAGATAGAGGATCATGAACACCAGCATGGCCTGCACGCCCTCGCCGTTGCCGGCCGCCAGGCCGAGCACGGCGTACCCGACATTGGCGATCGAGGAATAAGCCCAGAGGCGCTTGAGGTTCTTCTGAGCCAGGCCCGCCAGGGCGCCGACGAAGATCGACAGCAGTGCGATGACCACCAGCACCTGGCGCCATTGCTCGGCCGCGCCGGCGAAGCCTTCCGACAGAACACGGGCGAACAGCACCATGGCCGCGAGCTTCGGGGCGCCGGCGAAGAACGCCACGACCGGGGTCGGCGCGCCTTCATAGACGTCCGGCGTCCACATGTGGAACGGCGCGGCGGAAATCTTGAAGGCAAGACCGCAGATCAGGAACACCAGCCCGAACAGCACGCCCGTTCCGGCGCCCGCCTGAACGGCCACCGCGATGTCGTCGAACTTCGTCGAACCGGCAAAGCCGTAGATCAGCGAGGCGCCGTAGAGCAGCAGCCCCGAGGAAAGCGAGCCGAGCGCGAAATACTTCAGGCCGGCCTCGGACGCCTTGGCGTCATCGCGCTTCAGCGCCGCCAGCACGTAGAGCGCCAGCGAGTGCAACTCGACGCCGATGTAGAGCGAGATGAGGTCGCCCGCCGACGCCATCATCCCCATGCCCAGCGCGGCGAGGAGGATCAGGATCGGGAACTCGAAATTACGAATCGCGCGGCGCTCGAACCACTTCTGGCCAAGCAGGATCGCCACGGCGCTCGCCGCATAGATGGCCACCTTGGCGAAGGCCGAGGCGTTGTCGGCGATCATTCCACCGGAGAAGCCGCGGCCGACAGGCCCGACGACCGCCGCCCAGGCCGCCACGGCGAGCGCGGCGATGGAGGCGTACATTAGGGTCGTCGTCGACTTCGGCGAGAACGCGCCGACCACCAGGAGCCCCAGCGCGGCGATCGCGAGGATCAGCTCCGGAGCGGCGAGAGCGAGGTCGTGTGAGAAGGTCATGAGACTTTAGGTCCTCACCCGCCGATGGCCGCGCGGTAAACCGCGGCCAGATTGTCCACCGACGCCTGGGTCAGGTCGAAGACGGCGGCAGGATAGATGCCGAGATACAGGGTCATCACGATCAGCGGGGCGAAGATCGCCACTTCCCGCCAATCCAGGTCGGTGATGTTGGCCAGCGCAGGGTTGGTCAGCTCGCCGAAGACGACCCGACGGTAGAGCGTCAGGGCATAGACGGCCGAGAATATCACGCCCGACGCGGCCACGATCGCGGTCCAGGTCGATACGTGATAGGCGCCCGTCATGGTCGTGATTTCGCCTACGAAGCCGGAGGTGCCCGGCAGGCCGACATTGCCCATGGTGAACAGCATGAAGGTCGCTGCGTACCAGGGCATGCGGTTCACCAAGCCGCCGTAGAAGGCGATCTCGCGGGTGTGCATGCGGTCATAGACGACACCGACGCAGAGGAAGAGCGCGCCTGAGATCACACCGTGGCTCAGCATCTGGAAGATCGCGCCCTGCACCCCGACGGGGTTGCCCGCGAAGATGCCCATGGTGACGAACCCCATGTGCGCGACCGACGAGTAGGCGATCAGCTTCTTGATGTCCGTCTGACGGAACGCGACCAGCGAGGTGTAGACCACGGCGATCACACTGAGGGCGAAGACCAGCGGCGTGAAGAAGTCCGAAGCCTGGGGGAACATCGGCAGGCTGAAGCGCAGGAAGCCGTAGCCGCCCATCTTCAGCAGGATGCCCGCCAGGATCACCGAACCCGCGGTCGGCGCCTCGACGTGGGCGTCGGGAAGCCAGGTGTGCACCGGCCACATCGGCATCTTCACCGCGAAGGAGGCGAAGAAGGCCAGCCACAGCCAAGTCTGCAGGTGCTCGTCGAACTTGTAGTTCATGAGCTCGGGGATCGAGGCGGTGCCCGAGACGCCGATCATGACCAGGATGGCCGCCAGCATCAGCACCGAGCCGAGCAGCGTATAGAGGAAGAACTTGTAAGCCGCGTAGATCCGGTTCTTCCCGCCCCAGATGCCGATGATCAGGAACATCGGGACCAGACCGAACTCGAAGAACAGGTAGAAGAGCACCAGGTCGAGCGCGCAGAACACGCCGATGACCAGGGTCTCCAGGACCAGGAACGCGACCATGTACTCAGGCACGCGCTTCTCGATCGAGAACCACGACGCCGCGATACAGATCGGCATCAGGAACGCCGTCAGCAGCACGAACAGGATCGAGATCCCGTCGACACCCATCCGGTAGTGAATGACGGAGAACCAGGCGTGGTCCTCCACGAACTGGAAGCCCGGATTGGCCGGGTCGTATTGCGCAACCAGGATCACCGACAGGGCGAAGGTCGCCAGGGTGGTGACCAACGCGATCCACTTCACCGCATTGACGGCCTTGGCGTCGTCGGACGCGCGGAAGGCCCGCAGGAAGAGGATCGCCGCCACGCCGAGAAGCGGCGTGAAGGTCGTCAGGGAGAGAATACCGGTCATGGGAACGCCCCTCCCCTTAAGCCCACTGGATCAGCGCGAAGGTCAGCAGACCCGCCACGCCGAGCAGCATTACGAATGCGTAGTGATAGACATAGCCCGTCTGTAGCCGGCCGGTGCGACGGCCTAGCATGTAGGACACCGCCGACACGCCGTTGGGTCCCAGCCCGTCGATGATCTTCTGGTCGCCGACCTTCCAGAAGATGTCGCCCAGGGCCTTCGCGCCGCGCACGAAGGTCGCGTTGTACAGCTCGTCAAAGAACCACTTGTTGTACAGGAAAGTCCAAAGCGGTCCCTTCCGCGCCGCGATCGCCGCGCCCAGGCCTTCACGCATGATGTAGACATAGAAGGCGCCGGCGAAGCCGAGGGCGGAGACCACCAGCGGCGCCCACTTCACCCAGGTCGGGGAATGGTGCGCGTGCTCGAGCACGTGGTTGTCCGCGCCGTTGAAGATCGCGCCGCGCCAGAACTCCTTCCAGCCCTCGCCCACGAAATGGTCGACGAAGACGAAGCCGGCGGCGACGGCGCCGAACGCCAGCAGCAGCAGCGGGACCAGCATCACCCACGGGCTCTCGTGCGGCTTGTGATCGTGACCATGGCCGTGATCGTCGTGGTGATCAGGCAGCGGCTCGTCATGAGTTTCGATCTGGGCCGAAGAGGCGTGATCGTCCGCGTGGCCATGTGCGTGGTCGTCATGATGACCATGGCCCCACTTGGCCGTGCCGTGGAAGGTCATGAACGCCAGACGCCATGAGTAGAACGCCGTCAGGCCCGCCGCGAAGACCCCGACCACGAAGGCAAAGTAGGCTGGGCCGCCGAACTCGTGGCCTGCAGCGAACGCGCTCTCGATGATGGTGTCCTTGGAGTAGAAGCCGGCGAAGCCCAGGTGCAGGCTCGGCAGACCAAAGCCGGTAATAGCCAGGGTGCCGATGGTCATCACCGCATAGGTGACCGGCAGGTACTTCCAGAGCGCGCCCATCTTCCGCATGTCCTGCTCGTGGTGCATCCCGTGGATGACCGAGCCGGCGCCGAGGAAGAGCAGCGCCTTGAAGAAGGCGTGCGTGAAGAGGTGGAACATCGCCGCCTGATAGGCGCCCACGCCCGCGGCGAAGAACATGTAGCCGAGCTGCGAACAGGTCGAATAGGCGATGACGCGTTTGATGTCGTTTTGAGCCAGACCGACGGTCGCCGCGAACAGAGCCGTCACGGCGCCGATCATCGTCACGATCTGCTTGGCCACCGGCGCATACTCGAACATCGGCGAAAGCAAGCAGACCATATAGACGCCGGCGGTGACCATGGTCGCAGCGTGGATCAGGGCCGACACCGGGGTCGGGCCTTCCATCGCGTCCGGAAGCCAGGTGTGCAGGAAGAACTGCGCCGACTTGCCCATCGCGCCGACGAACAGCAGCGCGCAGGCCAGGTCGACCGCGTGCCAGTAGGTTCCGGCGAACCACCAGCCTTCGCCGGCCATCGCCGCGACCTTCGGGAACACTTCGGCGAACTGGATCGAGCCGAACATCCAGAAGACGGTCATGATGCCCAGCGCGAAGCCGAAGTCGCCGACGCGGTTCACCACGAAGGCCTTGATCGAGGCGGCGTTGGCCGAGGGCTTTTTGAACCAGAACCCAATCAGCAGGTAGCTCGCCAGGCCCACGCCTTCCCAGCCGAAGAACAGCTGCATGAAGTCGGCTGCGGTCACCAGCGCCAGCATGGCGAAGGTGAAGAGCGACAGGTAGGCGAAGAAGCGCGGCTTGGAGTCGTCCTCGGCCATGTAGCCCCACGAATAGACGTGGACGAGCGAGGAGACGCTGGTGACGACCACCAGCATGACGGCCGACAGGCCATCCAGCCGGATCGACCAGTTGGACTGGAAGTCGCCGATATTGATGAACGGCAGCAGCTGGATAGTGAAGGGCTCGAGGCCGCCCCAAGTCCACTTGCTGAAGATCGTCCACGACAGGACCGCCGCCAGCAGCAGCAAGCCGGTGGTCACGCCCTGCGAGGCCACGTTGCCGATGCGGCGGCCGAACAGGCCTGCCACGATCGCGCCCAGCAGCGGGGCGAAGACGAGAATGGTGATGAGAGACTGCGGTGTCATGTCTTGGTCCGTCAGCCCTTCATCATCGACGCGTCGTCGACGGAGATGTCGCCGCGGTTACGGAAGAAGGTGACAAGGATAGCAAGGCCGACCGCGGCTTCTGCGGCCGCGACGGTCAGAACGAACATGGCGAAGATCTGCCCGACGACGTCGTGCAGATAGACCGAGAACGCCACCAGGTTGATGTTCACGGCGAGCAGGATCAGCTCGATCGACATCAGGATGACGATGATGTTCTTGCGGTTCACGAAGATCCCGAACACCCCGAGGGTGAAGAGGATCGCGGCCACCGCGAGATAGTGGGTGAGCCCGATGATCATTGGTCGATCCCCTGCCCCGGTTTGATCTGAACGACCCGCATGCCGGTCTGCGGCGAGCGCGCGACCTGCTCCGAGATGACCTGGCGGCGAACGCCCGGCTTATGGCGCAGGGTCAGCACGATGGCGCCGATCATGGCGACCAGCAGCACCAGCCCCGCGGCTTGGAAGAAGTAGACATAGTCGGTGTAGAGCACCCGGCCGATCGTCTCGATGTTGCTCACATCGGTGTAGACCTGCGGTGTGTCGGACTTCGGCGTGCCGCCCGTCGCCACCGCAGTGGCGACGACGATCATCTCCACCGCCAGGATCAGGGCCACGACCCCGCCGATCGGCATGTATCGCGCGAAGCCCTGCCGCAGAGCGGCGAAGTCGACGTCAAGCATCATGACAACGAACAGGAAGAGCACCGCGACCGCGCCGACGTAAACGACGACCAGGAGCATCGCCAGGAACTCCGCCCCCATGGTGACGAAGAGGCCAGCGGCCGAGAAGAAGCTGAGGATCAGGAACAGCACCGAGTGCACTGGATTTCGGGAGGAAACCACCCCGAAGCCCGCGCCCACGGTCACCGCCGCCAGCAGGTAGAATGCGATCGCCAAGGCCATGACGGCTTATCTCAGCCCCTTAGTTTACTTGGTCCGTCGCCCCGGAACCGAGCCCGCGGCGACAAAAGGTTGGTCATCTCGGAATCGCGCCCGGGTTCTTACCGGTAGGGCGCGTCCAGTTCTAGGTTCTTCGCGATCTGCCGCTCCCAACGGTCGCCGTTCGCGAGCAGGCGTTCCTTGTCGTAGTAGAGCTCTTCGCGCGTCTCGACCGCGAACTCGATGTTCGGGCCTTCGACGATGGCGTCGACCGGGCAGGCCTCCTGGCACAGGCCGCAGTAGATGCACTTCACCATGTCGATGTCGTAGCGCGTCGTCCGGCGGCTGCCGTCGTCGCGCGGCTCGGCCTCGATGGTGATGGCCTGGGCCGGGCAGATGGCTTCGCAGAGCTTGCAGGCGATGCAGCGCTCTTCGCCGTTCGGATAGCGGCGCAGGGCGTGTTCGCCACGGAAACGCGGCGACTGGGGACCGCGCTCGTGCGGGTACTGCACGGTCTTCTTCGGCCGGACCATGTACTTCATCGCGAGGCCGAAGGCCCCGGTGAAGTCCATCAGGGCCGCGCCCCTGATCGCTTGTGAAATTCGCTGCATCATCTCGCGGTTACTTTCTCTTGCAGGCGTAGTCGGAAATGCGCTTGCCGGAGTACGCCTCGTTGCGAACCAGCTCGCCGCCCTTGGCGACGCAGGCCTCGCGGGCGTTCTTCAACGCATCATAGCTGGCCACGCCGCCGTCGACCGACGGACCGCCGGCCGAACTGGCGCAACCCGAAAGGGAGATCAGAAGGATACTGGTCATCAGGATCCTCATGCGCCCCCCGGACCGAAGACCCGCCAGGCGGCCACGATCACAACAGCCACCAGCGAGGTGGGCAGGAAGACCTTCCAGCCCAGCCGCATCAGTTGGTCGTAGCGGTAGCGCGGGACGATCGCCTTCACCATGGCGATCAGGAAGAAGAAGAAGCAGATCTTCACGACGAACCACATCAGCCCGTAGAAGCTCTGCAGCGTCGGCGCCCAGTCGTGGACGAACGGCAGATCGATCGGCGCCTGCCAGCCACCGAAGAACATGACGGTGATCAGGGCGCACATCAGCACGATGTTCACCAGCTCGCCGATCATGAACAGCAGGAACGGGCTGGACGAGTACTCGACCTGATAACCGGCCACGAGCTCGGATTCGGCTTCCGGGAGGTCGAAGGGCGGACGGTTCGTTTCGGCCAGCGCCGAGATGAAGAAGATCACCGCCATGGGGATCATGATCACGGCCATGGGCAGGTTGTGCAGGCCGCCGCCGAAGACGTTCCAGTTCCAGAAGCCGCCAGCCTGCTTTTCCACGATGGTCTGCAGGTTCATCGTCCCGGCCAGCAGGATGACGGTGACGATCACGAAGCCGATCGAGACTTCGTAAGACACCATCTGCGCCGCCGAGCGCAGGCTGCCGAGGAACGGGTACTTCGAGTTCGAAGCCCAGCCGCCCATGATGATGCCGTAGACGCCCAGCGACGAGATCGCGAACAGGTACAGCACCCCGACATTGATGTCCGCGACCACCCAACCAGGGGCGAACGGGATCACGGCCCAGCCGACCATCGCCAGGACGAAGGTCAGCACCGGGGCGAGCAGGAAGACGAACTTGTCCGCCCCGTCGGGGATCACGATCTCCTTCAGGACGAACTTGATCAGGTCCGCGAAGGACTGCAGCAGGCCGAAAGGCCCAACCACGTTCGGGCCCTTCCGCATCTGCACGCCGGCCCAGATCTTCCGGTCGGCGAGCATGAAGAAGGCCAGAGCCACCAGCAGCGGCAGGATGACGGCCATGATCTGGCCGACGGTGATCAGGGTCCAACCGCCCGGCGTGGACCAGAAGTTGTTGGCGACAGCGTCCATGCCCCTACTCCGCCGCGATCTTGGCGGCGCCGGAAGCGACGGCGGCGCACTCAGCCATCGTCACGCTGGCGCGCGCGATGGGGTTGGTCAGATGGAAGGTCTTCACCAGGCTCTCGAACGGCGCGTCCGAAGCCTCGCCCTTCGCGCCCAGCGTCCCGAAGTCGAGGGCTTTGCCCGCGGCGCCCGGCGCATAGTCGATCTGGCCGAAGGTCGGATGGTCGGCGAAGAGCTTGGCGCGCAGTTGGGCCAAGGTGTCGTAAGGCAGCGCCGACCCCAGGCGTGCAGACAGCGCCCGGAACACCGACCAGTCCTCGCGCGCCTCGCCCTTGGGGAACACTGCGCGATAGCCGAACTGCACCCGGCCCTCGGTATTGACGTAGAGGCCATCCTTCTCCGTGTAGGCCGCGCCAGGCAGGATGACGTCCGCCGCATGCGCGCCGGCGTCGCCATGCGTGCCGAGATAGACCGTGAAGGCGCCCGAGGCCTTGGCTTCGATCTCGTCCGCGCCCAGCAGGAAGAGCACGTCCAGGCCGCCCGGCTTCACCATCTCCAGCGCGCTCTTGCCGCCTTGAGCGGGCACGAAGCCCATGTCGAGGCCGCCGACACGCGAGGCTGCGGTGTGCAGCACGTTCCAGGTCATGCCGAAGCTCTTTGCGACCGCGGCCGCAGCGGCTAGTACCGCCTCGCCATCGGCGCGGGAAAGTGCGCCAGCGCCGACGATGATCGCCGGCTTCTTGGCTTCTTTCAGCGCGTTGACGAAGTCGCTCTTCGAGCGCGACAGGCCCGAGAGCGTCTGAGCGCCAGCGCCCAGATAGTCGTACTTGTAGGTCAGGTCCGCCTGCTCGCCGATCACGCCGACCCGCAACGCGCCGGCGCCCCAGCGCTTGCGCAGGCGGGCGTTGAACACCGGAGCCTCGAGGCGCGGGTTAGTGCCGACCAGCAGGATCACGTCGGCTTCTTCGATGCCGGCGATCGTCGAGTTCATCAGCCAGCTCTCGCGCGGACCGGCGCCGAGGACCATGCCGTCCTGGCGGCAGTCGATGTTCGGCGAGCCCAGGCCCTCGAAGAGATCCTTCGCGGCCTTCATGGACTCTGCGTCCTGCAGATCGCCGGCGATCACGCCGATACGGTCAGGGGTCGTCGCCTTCACCTTGGCCGTGATCAGGTCGAACGCTTCAGCCCAGGTGGCCGGCTGCAGGCGGCCGTCCTTGCGGACGAAGGGCTGGTCGAGGCGCTGACGCGAAAGGCCATCGACCGCATAGCGCGTCTTGTCGCTGATCCACTCTTCGTTGATCTCTTCGTTCAGGCGCGGCAGCACCCGCAGCACGGCCGGGCCGCGGCTGTCGACGCGGATCGCCGAACCCAGCGCATCCATAACGTCGACGCTCTCGGTCTTCTTCAGCTCCCACGGGCGGGCGTTGAAGGCGTAGGGCTTCGAGGTCAGGGCGCCGACCGGGCAGAGGTCGATGACATTGGCCGACAGTTCGGACGCCACGGCCTTGTCGAGATAGGTGGTGATTTCAACGTCTTCGCCGCGGGAGATCAGACCGATCTCCGGCACGCCGGCCACTTCGGTAATGAAGCGAACGCAGCGAGTGCACTGAATGCAGCGGGTCATGACCGTCTTGATCAGCGGCCCCATGAACTTCTCTTCGACGGCCCGCTTGTTCTCAGCATAGCGGCTGTCGTCGCGGCCATAGCCGACCGACTGGTCCTGGAGGTCGCACTCGCCGCCCTGGTCGCAGATCGGGCAATCCAGAGGGTGATTGATGAGCAGGAACTCCATCACCCCTTCGCGCGCCTTCTTCACCATCGGCGTGTTGGTGAAGATTTCCTGGTTCTCCGCGGCCGGAAGCGCACACGAAGCCTGGGGCTTCGGGGGGCCAGGCTTCACCTCGACCAGGCACATGCGGCAGTTGCCGGCGATCGACAGGCGCTCGTGGTAGCAGAAGCGCGGGATTTCCTCCCCGGCCAGTTCCGCAACCTGCAGAACCGTCATGCCCGGTTCGAACTCAACCTCAACGCCGTTGACTTTAGCCTTGGGCATTCGCGTTTACTCCGCCGCTTGCAGGGTTGCGCCCTGCACATGCGGCCTTCCGGCCCGGTAGTTGGTGATCCGCTCTTCGACCTCGTGGCGGAAGTGACGGAAGAGGCCCTGGATCGGCCAAGCCGCGGCGTCGCCGAGACCGCAGATCGTGTGGCCTTCGACCTGGCTGGCCACGTCCAGCAGCATATCGATTTCACGCATGTCGGCCTCGCCGGTGACCATGCGTTCCATGACCCGCCACATCCAGCCGGTGCCTTCTCGGCACGGCGTGCACTGACCGCAGCTCTCATGCTTGTAGAAGTACGAGAGGCGCGCGATCGCCTTCACGATGTCGGTGGACTGGTCCATCACGATCACCGCGGCGGTGCCAAGGCCGGACTTCAGGGCCGAGAGGCTATCGAAGTCCATAAGCGCCGTTTCGGCCTCATGCGCCGGGATCATCCGGACCGACTTACCGCCGGGGATCACGGCCTTCAGGTTGCCCCAGCCGCCGCGGATGCCGCCGCAATGCTCTTCCAGCAGTTGCTTCAGCGGGATGGACATCGCCTCTTCGACCACGCACGGCTTGTTCACGTGGCCCGAGATTGCCATCAGCTTGGTGCCGGTGTTGTTCGGGCGGCCGAAGCCGGCGAACCACTCGGCGCCGCGGCGCAGGATCGTCCCGACGACCGAGATCGACTCGACGTTGTTGATGGTGGTCGGGCAGCCATAGATGCCGGCGCCGGCCGGGAACGGCGGCTTCAGGCGGGGCTGACCCTTTTTACCTTCCAGGCTTTCCATCAGGGCGGTTTCGTCGCCGCAGATGTACGCGCCGCCGCCGTGCGTGACGTGCAGGTCGAAGTCCCAGCCGTGGACGTTGCCCTTGCCGATCAGCTTGGCCTCGTAGGCCTGGCGGATCGCCGCTTCCAGGCGCTCGCGCTCGTGCACGTACTCGCCGCGGATGTAGATGTAGCAGGTATGCGCGCGGATCGCGTAGCTGGCGATCAGGCAGCCTTCGATGAGCAGGTGCGGATCATTGCGCATGATCTCGCGGTCCTTGCAGGTGCCCGGCTCGGACTCGTCGGCGTTGACCACCAGATAATGGGGCCGGTCGCTCTCCTGCTTGGGCATGAAGGTCCACTTCAGGCCCGTGGAGAACCCTGCCCCGCCGCGCCCGCGCAGGCCCGACGCCTTGATCTGGTCGCAGAGCCACTCCGGCGTCTGCTTCAGCATCTCGCGAGTGCCGTTCCAGGCCCCGCGCTGCTTCGCGCCCTCCAGGCCCCAGTCGTGCAGGCCATAGAGGTTGGTGAAGATGCGGTCTTTGTCTTGGAGTATGCCGACCACGGCCCCTAAACTCCCTTACCGGCGCGGCCTTCGCGCGCGATGACATTCATGCTGCTCACGAGGCCGGCTCCTTGGCGCCCTTCGACGGCTTGGGCGCATTGGGCAGCGACTTGATCGGCTTGGCGCGGGTTCCGTCATAGAGCGACGCATCGCTGAGCGTCAGCGGGCCGCCCTCGGGGGCCGAACCTTGACGGCCGATCACCGAGCCCGGCGCACGGGGCTTGCCGGCCGCGAACTCGTCCAGGATCTGGTCGAGAGCCTCGACCGTCAGGTCTTCGTAGTAATAGTCGTTGATCGCCGCCATCGGAGCGTTCGAACACGCGCCCAGGCACTCGACTTCCTGCCAGTAGAACTTGCCGTCGGCAGACAGGTGATCCTTCGGACCCAGGCGCTTCTTGCAGTGCGCCATCAGCTCGTTGGCGCCGCGAAGCGCGCAAGGCGTCGTGCCGCACACCTGGACCAGCGCATGGCTGCCGACCGGCTCGAGCATGAACATCGTGTAGAAGGTCGCAACCTCCAGCACGCGGATCTGCGCCATGCCTAGCAGTTCGGCGACCGTACGGATCGCCGGCTCGGAAACCCAGCCCTCCTGCTTCTGCACAAGCCACAGAATCGGGATGACCGCCGATTGCTGGCGGCCGGCCGGGAACTTGGAAATCCACCACTCCGCCTTCTGCTTCGTCTCCAAAGAGAAGGCGAAGCTGGCGGGCTGGTTCGGAGAGAGGCGGCGAACGCTCAAGCGATCCTCACTTCACGAAGTCTACGCGGGCGATCTTGCCGCCTGCGATGGTGTAGATGGCCGCGACCTGGAAAGGCTGCGCGTCGGGGCTCCGGAACACGTCCTCGTGGTCGATGACCACTTGGCCAACCTCGATGCGATTGGTCCGGACCGCCTTGTTCTGCGGAAAATCGGCGAAGAGTTTCTCGTGTCGGGCGCGGATCGCGTCCAGGCCCTGCGCCGTGATCGCGCCGTTGAAATCCGCCAGGACGGCGTCTTCGGCGTAAAAGGCGCAGAACGCCTCGATATCCTGGGCGTTGTAGGCGTCGAGCTGACCGGTGACGATCTCGCTGTTCGAAAGGCCGGCTTGGTAGGTCACCGATCGATCTCCCCGAACACGATATCCAGCGAGCCGAGGATCGCAGACACGTCGGCGAGCATGTGGCCGCGGTTCAGCCAGTCCAT
>JAEXKM010000376.1 GCA_023445705.1 Pseudomonadota bacterium | reverse complement strand
CTGCAGACCCTCGCCGAGCAAGCCAAGGGCATCAAGGGCGCCTATCGGGTCGCGGTCGTAGGCCGGGCGGACAGCTCGGGCAACGCGGCGGCCAACGAGAGGCTGAGCGAGGCGCGGGCCAAGGCGGTCACGGAATATCTGCAGCGCTCGGCCGCAATCTCTCCCGCCAACTTCCTGCCCGCCACGGCCCTCGGGTCGGCGCCGGTCGCACAAGACCCCGACGAGCCCAAGAACGCCGCCGAAGCGCGCCGGGTGACGGTGACCCTCGCGGTCAGCAAGTCATCGGACAAGACGGCCGCGAAGTAGGGCGGCGCCCTAGCGGCCAGGCTCGGTGCGATCCCGCTCATATCGCCGCTCCAGCGGAAACGCTGGTAGCCAGGCTTCGCGGCGGATGGTCCAGCGCTCGTAGGTCGGGGTGAGTTGGTCGGGGGCGTCGAGGGCGCCGAGGTGGATCTCGATCTCGTCGCCGCTGCGGGCGAAGACCGAGGAACCGCAGCGGGGGCAGAAGTGGCGGCCGGCGTAGGCGGCGGGCTGGCCCTCGATGGTCACGGCGTCTTCGGGGAAGATCGCCGCGGCGTAGAAGAGCGCGCCGTGGTGCTTGCGGCAGTCGAGGCAGTGGCACAGGCCGACCCGATGGGGGCGGCCCACGGCGGTGAAGCGGACCTCGCCGCACAGGCAGCCGCCGGCGAACCGGTCCATGGGCCGTCTCCTGTAAGCCTTCGCGGTCAGGCGTCGAGCTTGTTGTAGGGATACTGGTCGCGGATCTCGTAGGCGAAGAACTGGCCTTTGGAGTCCGCCTCCAGAAAGCTGCGGTGCACGTCGCCCGGGACGCCGACATAGACGTAGCTGTCGCCGTCTATGAAGGTGACGAAGAGCTTGGCGCGTTCGGCGTCGTAAGAAACCTCGCGGATGGCTTCGGAGTCGACCTGCATGGTGGGCCTCCCAATCTTCCGTGGACCCGCTAATAGCGCGAGGCTCCGGCGACAGTTCCCCCAGATGTTGCGCCGTGCCAAGCTTCGCCAGCGCCGGTGAACGGCGAAGATCGAAGGGGGAAACATGCAACCGCACAGCTATGTGGCGCTGGTGACCATCGCCGCCGTACTGACCTATCTGTGGATGGGGGTGAGGGTCGGGATGGCCCGGGCCAAGAGCGGCGTGGCCGCGCCGGCCATGACCGGGGACCCGGTGCTGGAGCGGCACATCCGCGTCCACTACAACACTCTGGAATGGCTGCCGGCGTTCCTGGCCGGGCTTTGGCTGTTCGCGATCTACTGGAACGACCTGTTCGCCGCGGCGGTGGGCGTGGTGTGGATCCTCGGGCGCATCATCTATGCGCTGGGCTATGTGGCCGACCCGAAGAAGCGCGAGCTGGGCTTCATGATCCAGATGGCGGCGACCGCGGTGCTGCTGCTGGGCGCGGCCGGCCGGATCGTCTGGGTGCTGGCGGTCGTCGGAGCTTAGCGGAAGAGGACGATGGCCTGGGAGATCGCCAGGCCCGTGACGACCAGGCCGACGACCCAGGTCAGCGCCCGCAACGGCATGACCTTGGTCATCCAACCGGCGATGGGCGCGGCGACCACGCCGCCGGCGATGAGGCCGAGCACCGACCAGAGATGGTCGGTCAGGCCCTCGGTCTGCCAGTGGCCGGTGACCAGGGCGGCCAGGAAAGCCGCCGACACCGCCGCGGCGACGAAGGCCTCGGCGGCGTTGGTGGTGCCGATGGCCTTGCGCGGGTCGGCGCCCGTGCCGAGCAGGGTGGAGGTGACGACCGGCCCCCAACCGCCCCCGCCGATGGCGTCGAAGAAGCCGCCGGTGAGGCCGAGCGGGAACGGGGACTTCCACGAGAACGGCTTTGGCCGCGCGCCTTTCCAGGCGCGGTAGAGGATGACGAGGCCCATGAGGCCCAGCCAGGCTACGACGTAGGGCTTGATGGCGTCGCCGTCGACCGAGGTCAGCAGGTAGGTGCCGGCCACGCCGCCCAGCACCCCGCCGAGCGCCAGCAGCACCAGCAGCCGCCAGTCGACATTGCGGTGGGCGATGTGGGAAGCCGCCGAGGCCGCGCCAGTGAACACCTTGGCCGCATGCACGCTGGCCGAGGCGTTGGCCGGCGGCACGCCGTTGGCCAGGAGGACGGTGGTGGTGACGACTCCATAGGCCATGCCCAAGGCGCCGTCGACGAGTTGGGCCGCAAAGCCCACCGCGCCATAAAGCCAAAACTCAGGACCCATCGCCCCTCCGCGTCATCCTGCGCACCTCGCAGAGCTTCCCGATGGAGGCAATGGGGATTACCTCGGGGCGGAATCAGCATTTCTACGCCCAGGCTTCCGTGATGACCCTTCCCGTCGACCCCGCGCGCTATCTCGCCTTCCTGGGCGTCATGGCGGTGATGGCGGTGACGCCCGGTCCGGCCAACCTGTTCTCGATCGCCACGGGCGCGCAGCGGGGCAAGGGCGCGGCCCTGGTCGGCGTGGCCGGGATGAACAGCGCGACCCTGGTCTGGTTCGCCGCGGCGGCGCTGGGCCTGGGGGCGCTGATCCTGGCGTTTCCGCAGGTCTTCCACCTGCTGGCCTTCGGCGGGGCGGCCTATATCGCCTGGCTGGGGCTGAAGTCGCTGAAAGGTGCCTTCGCCAAGGACGCCGAGCCGGGGCATGGGGCGTTCCGGCAGGGGAAGTCGGCGTTCCTCGACGGCTTTGCGGTGCAGATCGCCAATCCGAAGGCGATCCTCTTTTTCACCGCGGTGCTGCCGCCGTTCCTCGATCCCTCGCGCCCCTTGCCTGCGCAGCTGGCGATGTTCGCCTGTGCGACCCTCACCCTCGATGTCGTGGCCATGAGCGCCTACGGCCTCGGCGGGGCGGCGCTGGCGGCGAAAATGAACGAGCCGCGGTTCCGCCGCGGGTTCTCGATCGTCGTCGGGCTGCTATTGCTGACCGCGGCGGTGATGATGGCCCTGAAGGCTGGCGGAGCTTAACAAGCGCAACCATAATTAGGCCCAGGTGTTTCCGCTAAGTGCAGCCTTCCCCGGTGGTCAGGGGAATTTCGGGTTCGAAAGTCATGTCACGCAAATCCGTCGCCATCCTCGCGAGCATTGCGCTCGCCGGCCTCGTGGCCGCCTGCACCACGGCCACGCCCTACCAGCCCAACATCGCCGGCCAGAAGGTGTCGGGCGGCTATTCCGAGCTGCGGGTCGAGGATAACCGCTATCGCGTCACCTTCGCGGGCAACAGCCTGACTTCGCGCCAGACGGTCGAGGGCTACCTGCTCTATCGCGCGGCCGAGCTGACCGTGGAGCAGGGCTTCGACTGGTTCGCCATCGTCGACCGCAACACCGACGTCGACCGCCGGACCTATATCGATAGCGACCCATTCTTCAGCCCCTGGTACGGCCCGGGCTACGGCTACTGGCGCCCGTCCTGGCGCTACTACGGCGGCGGCTACGGCTGGCGCAGCTGGGACCCCTACTGGGGCTCGCCGTTCTGGGGCGACAGCATCGACGTGCGCACGGTGACCAAGTTCGAGGCCAGCGCCGAGGTGATCATGCACCGGGGCGCCAAGCCCGCCGACGACCCGCGCGCCTTCGACGCTCGGGCGGTGGTGACGAACCTCGGCCCGCGGATCGTGCGGCCGACGCCTTAAGCCCTTCAATCCTCCCCCGTTGGGGGAGGTGGATCGATGCGAAGCAGCGAGACGGAGGTGGCCGCCGCAAGCGGTTTCACCTAAACCGCTACGCCTCCCCTGGCGGGGAGGCCCCCTCAGTCAGCTTCGCTGACAGCTCCCCCAGCGGGGGAGCATCTTGTTTCAGTCAGGAGACGGCCCTGGCCGGCTGGACGTCGTGCTGGGCGTTGAGCGGAGCTGGGCGGCCGATGGCGTAGCCCTGGACCTCGGCGCAGGCTTCCGAGCGCAGGAAGGCGAGCTGCTCGGCGGTTTCGACGCCCTCGGCGGTCACCGGGATGTCGAGGCTGCGGCCGAGGCTCAGCACCGCCCGCACGATGGCGGTGGCGCGCTCGTGCCGGTGGATGTTCTCCACGAAGCTCTTGTCGATCTTGATCTTGTCGAAGGGGAAGGACTGGAGCGTCGAGAGCGACGAATAGCCGGTGCCGAAGTCGTCCATGGCGATCCGCACGCCCAGGGCCTTCAGGCGGCGCAGGTTATCGAGGGCGCGCTGGTAGTCCTTGAAGAGCGCGGTCTCGGTGACTTCCAGCTCCAGGCGGGCGGGGGCGAGGCCCGTCTCCAGCAGCACGCTGTGCACCAGGGCCGGCAGGTCGGGCTGGTGCAGTTGCACCGGCGACAGGTTCACGGCGATGCGCAGGGGGCGGTCCCAGGCCGCGGCGTCGGCGCAGGCGCGGCGCAGCACCCATTCGCCCAGCGGCAGGATGAGGCCGCTCTCCTCGGCGATGGGGATGAAATCCATGGGCGGCACCATGCCGCGCGCCGGATGGCGCCAGCGGACCAGCGCCTCGAACCCG
>JAEXKM010000336.1 GCA_023445705.1 Pseudomonadota bacterium | reverse complement strand
CAGCGCCCGCAGGTCCAGCGACGGCGCCGCCGCGGCCAGCGCCTTGACCTCCTGCGCGAAGGGCCGCGAGCTCTGCGCCGCCTGCATCAATACGCCCGCCGCCACGCTTGAGGCCGCAGCCGCATTCAGCCGGGCTCGATCAGCCTCGAGCGCCTCGACCCGCTGGGTCATGGCGCCGTCAGCCGCCGGCGGGACAGGTTCAGGCGGCGGGGCGACGGCCGGCGTCGCGGCGACCTCCGCCAGGGTTTCGGCCGGTGCGAAGTTCTGGACAGGGAGCTGAGCCGAGGCGGTCCCGCTTTGCGGCTTGGTCGGGTAGAGCTGGGGACCGAAGTTGGCCAGGGCGTATCCGCCAGCCAGGCACGCCAACCCGAACAACACCACCGCCCCGACGCCGAGGCCCCTGCGCCGACGGCTATAGGCGCCCGGATCGCGTGGTGCGGACAGATGGTCGCTCATGGCTGGCGGTCTATCAGATTCAACAGCGCGGCTTCGAGGGGAAAGGGCGACGACACCTTGGCCGCCGCCGGCGTATCCCGCAATGGCGCAAGCGCGGCCTGGGAGATCGCCAGGATCCGTAACTGCGGTTGCGGATGCGCCGCCAGCACGGCCGCCAGCGCCCGGCCGCCTTTCGGGGAGTGCACCAGCGCCATCTGAACCTGCGACAGGCCGGCGATCTGCTCGGCAGGCAGCGTGGTCGGCGTCGTCTCGTAGAGCGTCAGCGCCCGAACCTCGATCCCAGCGTCGGCCAGAGCCCCGGTCAGGTCGCCCGCCAGCTCCGCCGCTCCGGGATGCAGGACGAGGCCCCCGATCTCAGACCGCCGGGCCGCTATGCCCTCTGCCAGAGCCGATACGTCGCCATCGGTCGACAGCACACGCCGGAAGCCCGCCGACCGTGCAGCCTGCGCCGTCGCCGCGCCCACGGCGAAGACCTGAAAGCCCCGCTCGCCGCTCAACTCTGCGAAGGCGCGGACCCCGTTGGCGCTGGTGAAAGCCAGGGCCTTCACCCCGGTCAGATCGACTTCGACCTCCGCCAACCGCCGCACTTCCAGCAGCGGGGCGACGAGCGGCTCGTGACCCAGGCGTCTGACCCGCTCGGCCGTAGCCTCTGCGCCAGGTTGAGCGCGGGTGATCCAGATCTTCAGGGGGACGGTCATGGCGCGGACGATCAAGCTTGACTGTTTGCAACCTTGACGGGGTCCGAGGCCGGAATCAACGCACCGTCACTCCGGCGGCAGGATGAGGTCCCCGCCTTCCTCCTTCACCGCCTCGCCCAGCGACAGCCCGAGGGCGCGCGCGGCCTCCTGCGGATCGGCGGAGGCCGAAAGCTCGGCCGAGCCCTCATGCCGGAAGCGATGAACGCCGTCCGCCGACAGGGCCTCGACGATCAAGTGCAGGGACCCGCCGGCCAGTCGCGCATGGGCGCCGATGGCGGTCTTGCAGGAACCTTCCAGCGCCACCAGGGCGCCGCGCTCGGCCGCCACCGCCACAGCGCTGGGCGCATGCCGGATGGCCTCCAGCCACGGCGCGCCGATGTCGGAGATGCGGGTCTCGATCGCCAGCGCCCCCTGCCCGGGCGCCGGCGGGCATTCCACCGGGTCGAGCAGGCTCTGCGGCAGCTCGCCCAGGCCCAGCCGCTTCAGGCCCGAGAGCGCCAGCAGGATGCCGTCGGCCTCGCCCGCCGCCAGCTTGGCCAGCCGCGTATCGACATTGCCGCGCAGCATGCGCACGTCCAGGTCGCCGCGGCGGTGCAGGGCCTGGGCCTGCCGGCGCAGCGAGGCGGTGCCGAGGATCGCGCCCTGCGGCAAATCTTCCAGCCGGCCGACCTTGTGGCTGAGGAAGGCGTCCCGCACATCCTCGCGCTCAGGTATGGCCGCGATGCAAAGGCCGTCCGGCAGCACCGCCGGCATGTCCTTCATCGAATGCACGGCGCAATCGATGGCGCCCGACAGCAGCGCCTCTTCGATTTCCTTGGTGAACAGGCCCTTGCCGCCGATCTCCAGCAGGCGGCGGTCCTGCACGCGGTCGCCGGTCGTGGTGATGATCACCAGCGGGGCGACGGCTTCGACCTCCTTGGGATCGTTCGGGTCGGCGCCCAGTGCAGCGGCGATGCGCCTTTGGACCATGCCCGTTTGGGCCAGGGAAAGCTTGGAGCCGCGGGCTCCGATCCGGACGGGCGGTTGCGTGGGCACGACGCGCAGTCTACCTCGGCGTTAAAGGAAGCCCCGGCCTATAGGACCGGACAGAAAGCCGCAACTGCGGGAGATCCCTTGGCGAACACACCGCTGACCGTTCTAGGCCTGGAGACGAGCTGCGACGAAACCGCGGCCTCCGTCGTGCGGCTGGACGCTGACGGTCGCGTCGAGGTGCTGTCTTCGGTGATCGGCACGCAGTTCGCCGCCCACGCGCCCTATGGCGGCGTGGTGCCGGAGATCGCCGCCCGCGCCCATGTGGAGACGATCGACGCCGTCACCGCCCAGGCGATGAAGGACGCCGGCCTCGCCTATTCGGACCTCTCGGGGGTCGCGGCCACCGCCGGCCCCGGCCTCGTCGGCGGGGTCATGGTGGGCCTGTCCTTCGGCAAGGCGGTGTCGCTGGCCCGCGGCCTGCCGCTGGTGGCCGTGAACCACCTGGAGGGCCACGCAGTCTCAGCGCGCCTGGCCGCCGACATCCCCTACCCCTTCCTGCTGCTGCTGGTGTCGGGCGGGCATTGCCAGCTGCTGCTGGTCGAGGGCGTCGGCTGCTATCGCCGGATCGCAACGACGATCGACGATGCCGCGGGCGAGGCGTTCGACAA
>JAEXKM010000274.1 GCA_023445705.1 Pseudomonadota bacterium | reverse complement strand
TTGCAGACCCGTCTAGCGAATGACCTGGAGGAACCCGGCGCGTTACAGCGAGCCGGGTTTTTCTATGCGCTCACGGCGGTTTTCCTTTCATCTCCAGTAGGACCGAAGAACTCGCTCAGCAGAGCGGTCAGCGCATCGTCCCGGTTCGACAGGCCCCGCGTACGCTTCATCTCGTCGAGCTTGACGAGGAGATGCTCAGGGACGGCGACGTGCAGGGGACTTAGGCCGGCCGCGCGCAGTTTGGCGCGTCGAGCGCGCTGATACTGCGCCTGATAGGCAAGGTTGCGGTCACTGGTCATGGCTCGGCGATAAGAGGCCGATTCCGCGCCCCTCAATTAATAAAGGTGAATGGGGGGCGCTGCTGTGACGCAAATAAGTCGCTTGAATTGAGGAGAATCGAACCGTTCCGGCAGCCGCAATTTCCCTCTTCGCAAGCGACCTGCGAACTGTCCGCCGCAGGCTGGCGCGCAGCCCGACAAGCGCGCCGCCCGCGGCCTTGACGCAGGCCTGCGGCGCACCCCAGTTAAGAGCGGCCGGTGCGATCCGTCGAAAGCGGTTCTGCCTGATCAACAGTCCGCCCGACCAGCACCACCGGCGAGCCAGAACGCGCAGCAGCGGCCTCGGAATCCGCCCTGTCCCTTCCCAGGGATGCTGGCGTTCTGGATTTTCGCCAACCTCAGCGCGCGCCCTTGCGCGCTGGCCGGCAAGCAGGTCTGGCCCGCGATCACAAGTCTGCTCGCCGGCTTTCCTACCCGCCATCGGCCGGCGCCAGGATAAGGTCGTGCTCAACGATGATGCGCAGCGGCCAACCAGGCCTCACGCGCAAGGTCGGGGCGCGGCCAAGATCGCGGTCGACCAGCCTTTGGCCGGTCTGGCTGGCGCCCCCAGCGAGACCGCCTGAGGCGTCCTGCAAAATGAGATTGTCGGCGCTGCGGGCCAGAGCGTTTTGCGCCGCCGCCGCGCCGATGGAGACGAGGGTGGAGAGCCCCAAACCCCTGGCCAAGGCGCCTTCGTGCAGGTCGACCTCGTCGGCGAGCCCGCCAGCTCCGCTCGCATCGGCCCCGGCCATGGCGCCCAGATCGACGCTGCGGCCGTCGGGCAGGATGAGTTCCGTCCAGACCATCAGCAGCCGGTCCTGGCCATAGCTGACCTGGCTGTCATAGCGGCCGACAAGCCTTGAGCCCTGCGCGATGAGCAGGTGCTGGCCGGTGGCGTGATCAAACACTGGCTCGGTGACCTGGGCGATGACCAGCCCCGGCAGATCTGAGTTTAGTCCGGTCACCAGCGCGGCGGGAATGACCGCTCCACGCTTGACTTCGAAGGGCGAGAGCGGCGGGAGGGCGAGGCTAGCGGCCGCGCTGCGGGCCTGCCGGGCGCTGGATATGAAGGCCTCCTTCTGGGTCTGCGGGGCAAGCGCGGGCGAGGAGCTCTCCGACTGGTCATTGGCCGCCGCAACCCCTGCCTTCTCAGGCGGGCGCGCAGGCGCCGAGAAGAAGGGCTGGGCAGCTGCGGCGGCCTCTTGATCGCGCCCAAGCTCGGGGGCGCGTGCATTGGCGCCAGGGTTGGCGGCCGCAGGCCGAGCGCCCTCCAGCGGTAGGGTCTCAAGGTCCGCCGTCGGCGGCGCCGGCGGCTGGGTTTTGATCGCGAGCGGATCATCGTATCGCGCCGGCAGACGCTTCTCGACTTCCGACGCCGAGCTGGGCGCCGACGCAGGCGGCTCCGGTTCGGAGATCGATCGATGTCTCGCCGGCGTAAAGGCGATGATCAGGGCACCGCCGATCGCCAGGAGCACAAGACCGATCAGCCCTGCGATAATCCAGCGGCGATAACGCGCGACCGGCGGGCGCACGGCGGTCAGGATACTGGCCGGGCTTTCTTTGGCCCCGAGGCTTGGCGGCTGAGGGGTCATGAACGTGCGCGCGTGCGGGTTATGCGCACGATCGTCTGCTTCTTCTCTCCCAGCCGCAGCTCGGCCTGGTCGATGAGCGCGTCCACCACATAGTAGCTGCCCTGCAGCCGATAGTTCACGAGCTCGGCGCGGCCGTCGGAGGCCAGCAGAAAAAGCGGCGGCGCCTGGCTGGTGGCCAGATCGGGCGGGAAAGCGATGTAGGTCTTGCGGCCGTCATTGAAGGCTCGCAACGGAGCCCACCTCGGCGGACGGCCGGCGATGAGGTCGATCCGGTAATTGAAGTCCAGCTGGTCCAGGGCGACGTCCGCGGCCGCAGGCGTTTGGCTGCGAGCTTGTCGCTCAGCCAGCGCCTTGGCTTCCTCTTGCGGATAGGTCCAGCTGATCACGCTCGTATAGGCGCTGCCGGCGGCGCTGCGCGCGTCGATGAGATAGGTGCGTTGGTCGGTCGTCAGAATGATGTTGGTCCGCAAGTCCGGACGGATCGGTTTGACCAGAACGATCACCTGCTCGCCCGCGCCAGCGCCGGCGACCGTTTCCCCGAGCACCCAGCGCAGGGTGTCGCCAGCAGCCTTGGAGATCAGCCTTTCTCCCGGACGCAGGGCGATGGTGGTGAGGAAGCGCGGATTGGCCTGGATGACGTAAATTCGGCCGGGCTCGTAGGCGTGGTAGATGGTCGAGTTTACATAGGCGCCGCCGGCCGCACCCTCGCGGGCCTGGGCGTTGGCCCGAGCGATAGCTTGGCCAGCTGTCGGAGCCGGCTCGGCCGCCTCCGCATGGCCCGCGAGACAGACAGCGGCAAGCGCAGCGATGAAGCATCGGCTCATAGGTCTCGGCTCCATTGGAATGCGGTGACGAAGACCCCCAGCGGGTTCGCCCGCAGATCTTCTTCGTTGCGTGGCTGGCGCACGGTCACGGTGAAGAGACCGGTCCAGCGTTCGGAGGTCTTGGCCGCGCCGTGCTCATAAGCGGTCTCGCGCCACTGGACCTGAAAGCTGTTGGCGCCGCGGGGCAGGATCGAAACCACCTCGACGCTGACCGCCTCCTCGCCAAGGCGCGCGAAGGGATCGTGGTCGCGCGCATATTCGTTCAGGGAAGTCTGCGCGTCGCCGGCGACCAGGGCATAGGCCTTCAGCCAGTTCTGCCGCAGGACGACAGGATCGGTGCTCTTGGCGCGGACAAGCTGGACGAAATCAGCGACGAAATAGCCGCGCTCGGCCGAGCTGGGCGCATAGACGCGATCAGCCAGTTCGATCCGACCTGGCCGACCATACCGATCGATGGGCACGACATAGGTCGCCACCCGTGTCTCCAGCGCGCTCCAGATGGTCCCGGCCAGACCAACCAGGGCCAGGCCTGCGCAGGCGAAGGCCATGAGCCGCCAGCTCCTGGCCTGGACACGGGCCGAGCCGATCCGTTCGTCCCAGATCTGCGCGGCCCGTTGGTAGGGCGTCTGCGTGGGAGCGGCGTCGCCGTAGCGCGCTTGGCGCCGCCGAAAGGCGTTGGTCATGAGGGCTCGCCTCCATCGGATGAGCTTGAGGCAGAGGTGGGCGGCGGCCGGGCGGGTCTGAATGAAGCCCGCGCCTGCGCGACCAAGGTTGCCACCGGCGCCTTGCGCGCCGCTGTAGCCAGGTCCGCCGAAGGCGGAGCCGCCGCCGCTTGGGCTCTCGGCGCGGAGCGGCCGTCACCGGCGAGATTTGCAGCCTGACGCATCCCCGCCGCGGCGCCTTGCGCCGCGATCACCCCGCCCCCCAGGCGGCCAGCCAGCGCCACGGCGCCGGCGGCGGCCGCCAGGCCAGCAGCGCCTGAAACGGCCGAGCCGGTGCTGAGCTGAGGGCCGCCGCTGATGAGGGCGGCCGCCACGGCCGGGATCTTCAAGGCCAGCATCATCATGATGACCGACGCCAGAAGCAGGCCGCAGCACTCGGCCCAGCTTGGGTCGCTGGAGACCGTGTAGGTCGCAAAGATGCTCTCGCCGATGGAGACGATGAGCGCCATCGCCATCAGCTTCAGGCCAACCGAAGCGACATAGCCGATCGACCGCTCGGCCAGGAAGGCGGTCTGGGTCATGACGCCAAACGGAATGGTCACCAGCGCGATGAGGGTCACCAGGTGGAACTCGATGACGGTGATCGCGATCTCCACCGCAAGGACCACGAAGGCGATGATGATCCCGATGATCGCGATACCTGCGATCAGGATCGCGTCGAAGTGGATGAAGAAGCCTGTGCCCAGTCCTTCTCGCGAAAGCTCGCCAGCATATTTGACCAGCTGAAACGCGACGTTGAGGCCATCTGCTACGATGGTTGAAGGCGCCTCCATCACGTCACTGATGTTGAGCTGGCCCCCTCCCGCCTTCAGTCCAAGCGCCACGAAGCCGTTGGCGATCGTCATGCTGAGAGCACGCCATGACGTCAGGAGCCAACTGAACAATCCAAAGAGCAGGATCTTCCGGATGAGCGCGGCCGGAACATTGCGCTCGTCATCCAAGGCCCAGAAGACAGCCGATAGTCCGAGGCTCACAACGACAAGCAGGGCGAAAATGCTCTGAACATCTCCGCCGATCAGCCCAAAGCCAGTCCCTATCTTGGTGGCGAAGCCCTGCAGGAAGTCATCTAGGGCGGCGGGTGACGCAGTCGCCATAGCCGCTACAGGCTGTCCTTGCTGAACCGACGCGGGCGCAAGGTGATCTCCGCATTGCGCGCCGCGTTCTCTTCTGCCTTTCGAGTTATCGCGTCGGAGCCGTGCGCGAGCGGCTTCTCTTCGTCTTGCGGCTGTTCCGCGCATCCGACGAACAGCAGAGTTACGCTCAACAGAAAGGCTCGAGAGGTCATTCCAAACTGTCCTTGCTGAACACGCGGGGCCGCAGTTCGAACGTCGAGTTTTGGTGTGCGCTAGCCCGTCCCTTGGCCGCCAATCCCCGCCTTTCGGCCTCGAATGTCTCGGCCTGGCGCGCTTGCGCGATGAGCAGGGTCTGCAGCTGACCGAGCTGGGTGGCGAGCACCGCGAGCAGCTGGTTGGTGGCCTGGACGGCGGCGGTTTGCCCGGCCGCGGCCTGGCTGGCGGCGATGGCTGCCTGGACTGCGCCGGCGGTCACTGGCTGCGTCTGGACGATCTGGCTTTGCACCTGCATCGCTTCGCGCAGCGTCTGGCGGCTGGCCGTCGACCAGGCCGCCAGACGCTCGGCCAACTCGCCCGCGGACGCGCCGACGAGGCTCTCCGGGTACATCTGTGCGAAGGCCTTGCTGAGATCGGCCGCGCCATAACCCAGACCCTGGGCCTGATGCAGCAGCTCGGTGGCCTGCGCGGCGATCTCGGCGAGCGGCGCGGTGACATCGACGCCGAGCTTGGCGATCATCTGCGCCTGCTGCTGCAGCTGGTTCTTCAGATGCTCGATCTGCTGCAGGCCCTGGCTCACCTGTTTGATGGCCTGGGCGACCGCCGCCGGGTCGTAGACCGTGACCTGCGCCCGGGCCGCTCGACCGTAGATGGCCAAGGCCAAGGCAGAGGCCAGGACGCGCCTGCGCGGCCAGTTCATGGGACCCGCTCGCAGCTTCGAGGCACATCGGGTCGCTGCCCGAATGCTATCGCCTGGTGGGCCAAGATCCCCACCAGCAGGAGAGCCAGGCCGCCCAAGGCCCACCCAGGCGCATGGAGCAGGTGGATCGCGAGCATGAGCAGAAAAACGCCCGGGCAGAGCGCAATGAGCAAGGTGAGGCGCCTTGCCTTGCGGCTGCTCAAGAAGCCCGAACGCCAACTCACGGCCCAACCTCTGCAGCAAGCTCGTCCAGGAAGTCCGCCACCTCGGCCAGGCCCTTGGCGCGGTAGAAGGCCGGCGCGAAGTTCGCAGTGTCATCGATGAGAAGATCATCAATCAGGGTTTGGTCGGCCGGCGTGGCGGCGCTCACTGCGGCGAGGGCGACCGGACCGAGGTCGAGCTCGAAAAGGCGCGCGCCGGCCGGGCTCTGGTAATAGTAGTCCCGCTTGGGGATCGCTGAGGCCAGGATCTCCAATTGGCGCCGGTTGAGGCCGAAGCGCTCGTAAAGCTCGGCCACCTGCGGGCTCAAGGCGTCCGGGTGAGGCAGGAAGATCCGGGTCGGACAGCTCTCGATCACCGCCGCGGCGATCGCCGAGCCGGCGATGTCGGCCAGGCTCTGGCTGGCGAAGACCACGGCGACATTGCGTTTTCGCAGTGTCTTCAGCCACTCGCGGATCTTGGCCGCGAAGGCCCCAGAATCCAGAAACAGCCAAGCCTCGTCCAGCACCAGAAGGGTTGGGCGTCCGTCGAAGCGACGCTCGAGCCTTCGGAAGAGATAGGTGAGCACGGGTTGCGCCGCTGGCCCGCGCTGCATGAGCTCGCGCATTTCGAACGCCTGCCAATGGGCATGCGCCAATCGCTCGCCGCTGGCGTCCATGAGCTCGCCGAACGGCCCGCCCAGCAGATAGGGGGTCAGGGCCTCTTTTACCTGCGCGTCCTGCACCGCCGCGGCCAGCACGGTCAGAGTGCGCTGGTCCGGGGCCATGGCCTGGAGCGCCAACAGCCCTGACCAGACCTCGGCCTTCAGCTTTGGACTCGTCTCCAGGCCCTCGCGCGCCAGAAGATCGAGCAGCCAGCCCTGGGCCCAGGTCCGGGCCTCGGCGGTATCCAAGTCGACCAGCGGCTGAAACGCGATCTCGGCGCCGCCGAGGTCATGAAAGCGGCCGCCGATCGCCAGGCTGGTCGCCCGGGCGCTGGCCCCGCTGTCGAACAGCACCACCTGCGCGCCAGGATAGCGCAGCCACTGCAGGGCCAGGGTGTTGAGCAACACCGATTTGCCCGCGCCGGTCGGGCCAATGACCAGGGTGTGCCCGACGTCGCCGTGATGCAGATCCAGCCGGAAGGGCGTCGTCCCATCGGTCCGGACGTGCATCAGTGGCGGTTGAGGATCGCCGCCGGCGCAGATTCTCGTCAGATGCGCATTGACCTGCGGGCCTGGCCATACGGCCGAGAGCGGCAACAGGTCACAGAGGTTCAGCGAACTCACCAACGGGCGACGCATGTCGGCATAGGCCTGTCCGGGCAGGCCGCCGAGCCAGGCCTCAACGGCGTTTACGTCTTCGATCTTGGCGACGAACCCCGCGCGGTTGATGGCGCCCTGCGCCTGACGCACCGCGCCATCAAGGCGGTCGAGATTGCGGTCCATGAAGGTGAAGGTCGGGGTGAAGTATCCGAGGCTGGCTCCGTCGCCGCCCAAGATCGTCAGCGCCGCATCGGCGTCCTGCGTCTTGGCGATGGCGTCGGGATCCTCGAGCAGCACCGGCTCGTGCGTGACCGCTTCCTTCAGCAGGGCGAGCACGCCCTTGCGTTTGGAGAACCAGCGACGGCGCAGCACCGCCAAGGCCTGGCGGGCGTCTTCCTTGTCGAGGGGGAGGAAGCGGCAGGACCATCGGTAGGCCAGGCCAAGCCGGTTCAGTTCGTCGAGCATGCCGGGCCAGGAACTGCTCGGATAACCCCGCACCGAGACCACGCGGAGGTGGTGTTGTCCCAGGCGAGGCGACAGCCCGCCTTGGAAGTCGTCGTCGGTCAGCAAGGCGTCGAGATAGGCCGGCGCCGGCGGGGCCTGGACTGGATGGGCCCGGGTGGAGACGCAGGAATGAAGGTGCGCGAGCAACTGCGCATCATCCAGCGGCGCCACCATCGCCATGACGCCTGCGAGGATTTCCGTGGTGGCGCCGACCAGCGCTTCAAACTCACTCAGGGCGGCCCGGTAGAGCGCGCCCGGGTCCCCGCCCCCCGGAAGGTTCTCTACGAGCAGCGCTCCGGCGCGCGTAATCGCCTGCTCCGGCGGCAGGTAGGTGAGGGTCAGAAAGCATCGCGTCTCGAAGTGGCTGGCCTCCGCCTCAAAACGGCTGCGGCGTTCCTCGTCGACGAGGTGGCTCACCGCATCGGGGAAAGACGCCCGCGGATAGGCCTGGGAGCGCGAACGGATCGCCTCGAAGTGCAGGCACCAGCGCGATCCGAAGCGGCGCAGCCCGTTGTTGAGGCGCGCGCGGGCGGCCACCAGTTCGCTCATGGTGGCGCTGGCCAGGTCCGGTCCTCGATATTCCAGCGTGCGCTGGAACGAGCCGTCCTTGTTGAGAACCAGCCCCGGTCCGATCAGGATCGCCCAGGGCAGGTGGTCGCAAAGCCGCGCCGAGCGGGCGCGATACTCACCGAGGTACATCACTGGCTCACCCGTCCAGATACGGGCGATAGCGCAGATGCCGCCGCAGCACCTCGAGCGCATAGGGGTCCTGGCGTGTGGCCAAGACCGCCAGACCATAGAGGCCGGCCCCGAGCGGCAAGCCGGCCAAGGGCGCCTGCAGGCCAAGACATAGCACCGCGGTGAGCGTTCCGATCGCCAGCGCCGCGGTGCGGGGCACGCCCGCCAGGCGGATAGGATCCGCCAACGCGCCGTGCAGCGGAATCTCATAGCCGAGAGGACGAATTTCGCTCACGAGAACACCGCCCCCCCGGTGAAACCGAAGAAGCTGGCGGCGAAGGTCGAGGCGGTGAATGCGATCGCCAGGCCGAACACAATGCCAAGTCCGCGCCTGACCCATGAGCCGCCCTCGGCGAAGGCGACGCCCAGGCCGGTGACGGCGATCGCCACCACCCCGATGGCCTTGGCGACCGGGCCGGTGACGGAGTCGGCCAGGGCCTGCAGCGGGCCCTCCCAGGGCATGGCCGTTCCGCCGGCCGCCTCGGCATGACCGGCCAGGGCGGCCAGACCGAGCGCCAAGGCCAAGGTCGCACACCTCGCCCCCGGTCTTAGCTTTTGCGAACATTCCAGCCGGCTCGACATCACGCCTCCACCCCGGTTTTGCAGCATCGCGATGCTGCAGCGCTGGCCGCTTGGGCCGCAATCCGGAGGAAATGCCGACGTCATAACTACTTAAGCGAGCGATCAGATCTCCCCGCGCATGACCGCCTCAGCCACAGCCTGTGCGCGGCTTCGCGCCCCTAGCCGCGCGCAAGCCGCCCCGATGTGCTGGTTGACGGTGCGATAGGACAGATTGAGGAGGCCGGCGATCTGGAGTGAGGTTTTGCCTTCGCTGACGAGAACCAGGCACTCGCGTTGTCGCTTGCTCAATAGACTTCCGGTCACGTTACTCACCCCCGCTGGAACAGCCGCCAGCGCCGGTTGCTATGGGCTGTTGCAAAGCCGGCGGCTTGCCCCCGACTTCAAACCTGGCCGTGAGCACAGCCTTGCGCCCGCCTGTGCGGCGCCCCCATGATTGCGTTCAATGCTCGCCTTTTCTTCGAGCCGACGCCCCCGCGCCCTCGGCTACGACCCATGCGAGTATTTTCCGATACGTTCCTTTCGAGTGCGGTTTGGCAACCCGTCAAAAGTACGGATGACGCGGAGTCCCCGTTCACCGCCAAATACGGCGGCAAATGCCCCATTGCGGCGCATTATCGAACGCCGCCGCACGCTTCTGGCCGCGCAGCCTTGAGCCAGCGCCCCCCGCCGCAAACGCCCCCTACAACCGGCAGTAAGATCATCGGGAGCCGGTGGCGGCTTTCCAGGCCCGGGCCTACGCCGATGTGATCGCAACTGTCGGTCTTGTGACCACAATCAGCGAGCCGGCCTGCGCATATGCGACCCGATCCGTAGGGATTGGGGCGCGCATGACGGGAGTAACGAGAGTTGGTTGTGAACATGTCCAACGTCCGGGAGCGGGCCTATCTGGAGCTTTGCCAAGCCTATGACGGCCTCCTGGAGGCGGGCGCTCCGGCCGCCTCCGAACGGGTCCAACGGGAGCTGACGGCTTATGCCCGTGTGCTCGACCTCGATGTCGGAGACGCCGAGGCGCCGGAAATCTGGCGCCGGGTTCGACCGTTGATCGCCGCCCAGTTCGGCGAGGACGCCGGGCGCCTTGCTTCGACCGCGCCTGACCTTGAGCCGAAAATCTATGTGCCGGCCACGGCCGGCCGCCCCGGTCTCTTTTCAAGCGGCCAGGACGCTCTCTCACTGCTGGTGGTCGAGGACGACCCCGAACTTGGCTCAGCCATGGTCGAGGCTCTCGGTGAGGCCGGGCATCGCGTGGTCGGCCATGCCGCGAGCGCCGACCTCGCGCTTAATCTGGCCGCGCTGCACCAAGTCGACCTTGCGATCGTCGACGTCGAGCTTGCCGACGGGTCAAGCGGGGTGGAGCTCGCCGAGCACCTGCATGGGCGTTGGGGCACGCCCGCGCTCTTCATTTCCGGGGGCCAGAACGAACATTTGGTCAGCCACGACCTGGCCATAGGCTTCCTGGGCAAGCCGTTCCGGGCCGTAGAGCTGCTGGCCGCCGTCACCCTGGCGGCGCCTCTGTTGACGCGCGCGTCTGGGCGGGCTGATCAAACCATCGCCTAGCATCGGGGGACTTGCGCCTCGATCTCTCAGGCTTCTTGATGCCTTGCCGCTGGTGAAGTTCCCTGACGGGCGCCATCGCGGCAGTGGAGGGCGTTGCGATGGTAAGGCGTTGGGTCAAGGTTGATGTGCGGACGGCTGCGCCTGGTGCGGTCGCCTTCGTCACGATCGATCGTCCTGAAAAGCTCAACGCCATGCACTCGCCTCTGATGGAGGAACTTGCCGGCGCCTTGGGCGCGCTCGCCGATCATCCGCAACTGGCCGCCGTGGTGCTCACCGGCGCTGGGGAGCGCGCTTTCATCGGCGGGGCGGACATCGATGAGATGGCGGCCTTCGCCATGCCCGCGCAGGCCCGGCAGTTCATCGTTCGGGTGCACAAGATCTGCGAGGCGCTTCGCAGCCTGCCGGTCCCCACCATCGCGCGGATCAACGGGATGACCTTCGGCGGAGGCCTGGAGGTCGCTGCAGCTTGCGACGTCCGGGTCAGTTCGGATTCGGCGGTCTTCGGAATGCCCGAGGTCAGGCTGGGGATTCCCTCGGTCGTTGAAGCCGCTCTCCTGCCGCATCTGATCGGTTGGGGGCGTACGCGCGAGTTGCTTCTGTTCGGTGAGAACTTCACTGCTCAGCAAGCCCTGAACTGGGGATTTGTCGAACGTGTCGTTGCTGCGCCAGATCTCGATCAGGCGGTTGAGGTCTGGCTTTCGCAACTGGCCAAGTGTTCGCCCGCAGCCGTCCGGCTTCAGAAGTCGCTGATCCGGGCCTGGGAAGACCTGCCGATCCGCGCGGCGATCGCCGCAGGCGTCGACGCCTTCGAACGCGCCGCCGAGGGCGGCGAACCGGCCGCAGCGATGGCGCGGCATCTGGCCGAACGGGCGGCGCGACGGCAGGGCGCGCCGCAAGCTGCGCCCGAAAAGCCCGGAGAGGCGACATGAAGGGCGACCTCACCGAGGCTGGCCAAGCCCTCAAAGACGAGGACATCGCTGGCCAGCCAGGCGAAACGCGTTGGAGCGAACTGACCGACCGGCAACGTGAGGCCTTGGTCGCATTGGCCGGCATATCGGGCTTTAGCGCCTTGGCGCCATGGCCCGCCGATCGTCCCATCTATCGTGAGCTTGTGGCCTTGGGTCTGGCGGTGTCCCGGGGCGAGGGGCTTGGAGGCGAAGGGTTTGCGCCCAGCCTGGAAGGGCGGCGCCTGGCGCGATCTTCGAAGATTTCGCGACGCGGATTTGCGTCCCAATCCCCCGAGCGCCGCCGCGAGATCGCAGCGGCCGGCAGCAGGGCTGTGCCGGCCGATCAACGCAGTTTCTCCAAGGACCGCCATCTCGCCGCCGAGGCGGGGCGGGCTGGGGGCAGGGCAGGGCCGCGGCGGCGCGACAACAGCAGCGACGATTGATCCGGCCGCCCAGGGGGGCTCGGCGCTAGCTCGCGGCCGGGGCTCGCAGGGCTGGCGGCGAAACTATCGCGCGCGCGACAGTTCAAGCTGGGTGCGCGACGCTAGGATCAGGGTTCGTCCGCCGAGGCTGAACCAAGAAGCTGAAGGACCCTTGCCATAGGAACCACCTGATCGCTCGGGAGTCTGTGCGGGGCGAAAGAGAGTTCCGGTATGAGCCTATGGCCCGAGATGTCCTACGCCTGCGAGTTGATCGCCCGCGAATCCAATGAGTTGACGGCGCGCTTCCATCTCTGTCGGAGCTGTGGTCAGCCGGTCGACCGTCGAGATCAGGCCGCGGTCTATTATCATGAAGGCCCGGCCCATGATCGGCTGCCCCCACACGAAGCGGTTCGCCTGCTGCTAGCCGATGAACGATTGGCCGGCCATCTGCAATCGCTTAGGGGCCTATCCTTGGGAGAACGTCATGCGGCCGGTTGAGCCTGACGCCTTCGACACTCACGAGCCCATCGATCTTTCTGACCCCGCCAAGGTCAGAGAGATGACCGACAAGCTGGAATGCTCGCAGGCCGAGCTTGCCCAGGCCGTCGAGAAGGTTGGGCCTCAGCCGGTCGCCGTCGCGATATTCCTGGGAAAGCCTGACGCGCTCGACCTGCGCGCCTGATCGCGTCCCGGCTGCCCGGCTCCGCTGGTCGGCCAGCGTGAGGCGGCCAGCGCGAGGGGGCTAGCGAGCCGGCCATGCGCTAGTGG
>JAEXKM010000273.1 GCA_023445705.1 Pseudomonadota bacterium | reverse complement strand
AAATGGAAAAATGTAACAATAGTTTACATTTTCATTTTTTAACAATCACAGATCATCTTTCTGATTTATAAGAATTTTCTTGCATAATCACTTCAGGCCTTATGGGATAAGGGTGTGCAGCAAATGATCAATTTAGCTTAGGGGGAGGTTTTGTACAAAATACCACCAAAAACGTGAAATATCTGATTTTGTACTTTAATCAAAAATGAGAAGCAGGACGTGACTGAACATGTGAAAAATTGACGACATTTTCAGGTTTTCATCATTTCTTATTATTCACTTAAACGAGGCTTATCTGTTTTCGTCAGAAGGAAATGTCACGACTGCTCTTTACACATGCCTCAATTCCAGGAGGTAAGCACGGCCCGGATACCTGCCATTCAGGGAGTTTCAGATTAACTGATGCATTGAGAATATTTGTCCTATTGCTCAGGTTGTAATGAGATCCGGTTCAACTCCACCATGACCGACGGTAGGACATGGGCCTGAAAAACCTCTGTACATGCTGACAGGTTGCCCGTCACCAGAAATTCAACCGGTGCAACCAGTTTGCCCTCTTCCGAAAATCCACCGATCAGAGCCGACTTCCTTACCAGCAGTGCATTCGTATCGCTGTATTCCTGGACCAGAAGCGCGTCATTGTCCCAGTCTTCGTCACTCACCGCTGCATTGACCCAGCCCTGCGATTTAAGCTGTTCAATTGCGTACGTCAGCCGGTACAAATCCGACTGCGCAGACACAGGTCCGGTGCACGAAGACCAGAGATATTCCAGACGACTGAATAAGCTTGTGGCAGGACCTTTCTGGCGCCCCAGCACCACCAGACTCTCAATATCGGATGCAATTGCACGCGAAAACCGTTTTTGCTTATACGCCACCGTTAACCAGCGTAGTAAAAATGCATGCATGCTGAGTGGCGACAGCGCCTGACCATCCTGCTGTGCAGTGCGTAAGGCGACAAGGGCGCACCATGCAAAATGTGCTAGTGCCGTGACAGTTTGTTCCGGCGGTAAGGTACCGTGAGCTTTTTTCATTCAGAAATTATATCGGCGCAGCAGAGATCGGGGAAGACCGGGATAAGGTGCGTATTTTCAGACCTGAATTAACTGCCATCTCCTTTGTTTACAGAGACCATTACTTTCACGGACAAACCACACCCGTTCTGGCTGTCATCACGGGAGATACCATTTCATTCACCCTGGTCTGTAGCTGACTGAATGGCTGTGAAAATGAACATCTTTCTGTGCGACTGATCATGAAAGATGCCATACGGGTGACGTTGCTATCAGTACCCGTCACCGTGCGCCATGCCTCTCTGAGTATCCCACTCCTCTCCTGCTGTACGATCTCATCGCGCAAGGCCCCCAGCGTATCAAGATTCATCAGCAGCACCATTTTGCACTCTGGCGCACTGACAGACTCCCACATCCATCGCAGGATAGTTGGCGGTGAATGACGGCGTGCCTGCTGGCGCTGACGCGAATATTCGCCGGTGCGCTGCCAGACTTCAGTATGAAAACGCAGGATCAATGACCGGTATTCATTCAGAGTCTCACGATACGGTAATTTCAGCGTAAAGCTGAATGCCACCAGTCGCGGGTAATGGTCAACGGCCTGTTGCAGAAATGCGCGTGTATTCGCCGCATCTGCAGTATTACTGCCCGATGCAACTGGTGAATAATTGCTCATAATATATTTTCCCGATTTTGAAGGAAGAATTACTGATTCAAATAAAGCAGGAGGGTTAATCAAAACAGGGGGACTCCCTGTACATGTGCAGATAAAAGATGCCTGAATCGCTTTTATGTAAATGATGATGATGCAGTCAGACACCTGAACAGGAATGTTCGCCTGGCTACTGGTTAATGCCCCGTCAACAGGGATACTTCCTCACTCGCTTTTGCTCACCACTTTGCTTTATCCTGATGTGTATGTTCCTGATACCGTAAATTGAGTGATTACAATGAGTAACCTTAACAACTACCCTGTTGAAAGTTTTCCTTCAACGTTACGTGATGTTATTGAAACGCTGCATGAGGATACCCTTATCCCCATAGAAATGATTGGCAGCACGGTGCTGGCGGCGTTCTCTCTGGCTTTACAACCTCTTCTTGAAGTGGCCTCGCCTTATGGAAATAAAAAACCTGAACCCTGCTCGCTTTATTTTCTGACACTCGCAAAATCCGGTGAAGGGAAAAGCCCTCTTCGTGAATTACTTATGGCACCATTCGATGAGTTTGCTTCTGAGATGCACGAGGAATATGAAGGCT
Organism: Pseudomonadota bacterium; assembly: GCA_023445705.1. Lineage (GTDB taxonomy): Bacteria > Pseudomonadota > Alphaproteobacteria > Caulobacterales > Caulobacteraceae > Phenylobacterium. Next base: position 498 of record JAEXKM010000273.1, on the reverse strand, counting down.
TACTGGATATCTACAAAAAAGACCATGCTATCTGGTCATCAAAAGAAAAGGCACTGAATCGTAATTATCAGAAAGCAGTAAAGAATGGTGGTGATGGCGATGTTGAAGAACTTCTTCTGCGTGAACATCAGGCCGCTGAACCGAAAAAACCAAGAGCCTTTGAAATGTTTTATGAAGACGCCACACCGGAAGGTATCATTCAGGGACTGAGTGAATATCCATATGCTGGCGTATTTGCAGATGAAGCCATCACATTCTTTACCGGTCAGCTAAAAAACAATCTGGGATTGCTCAACAAAATATGGAAAAACGAACCCCTTCAGATCTCCCGAAAAAAAGAAGGTACTGTACGCATTAATGCATACCTGACCTTTCTTCTGATGGTTCAGCCCGAAGTATTTGAAGAGTATCTGGAACGACATGGAAAACGAGCCGTATCCAGCGGGTTCCTTGCCCGATTTTTATTCACAAACACTGTTAGTACTATAGGTCAGAGAA